>CALGTJ010000579.1 GCA_937901435.1 uncultured Rhodobacter sp.
CGGATAGCCCAGCGTGCCCAGCGGTGCGGGGCGCGCGGGCGATCCCGACAAAAAGGTCGAACATTCCGACATCCCAAAGGCCTCGTGCACAGGGGTGCCGGTTGCCGCCTGCCAATCGGCGCGGATCGTGTCGTGCAACTTTTCTCCCGCTGACAACCCGTGACGCAGCTTTGGCAAGGCAGGGCTGTTCAAATCGGGTATGGGCGCGCGCAGCATCTGGCGAAAGACGCCGGGGGCGGCGGCAAAGATTGTGGCCGCGTGCTGGTGCAGCAGCGCGGGCAACTGCGCGGGCGTCACACCCGGATCAGGGATCAAGGCGGTTGCCCCAAGTGTCCATGGGTCCATCAGGCCCGTGCCCAGCGTATAGGTCCAGTTAAAGGCGCCCGCGTGCAGCACCCGGTCTTGGGCGCTCAGCCCATACCAGCCGTCCCACATCATCCGGCGCGCCCAGATCGCGCGGTGGGCATGGGTGACGGCACGGGATTGGCCAGAGGTGCCTGAGGTGTAGATCAGATAGCCGGGACGGTCGGGGTCGCCCATCGCATAGTCCGCAGCGGGCAGATCGTGATAGGTCGCCAGATCGCCCGATGACATCACGGGACAAGAGAGAGGATCGGGTAACGAGACGCCGGGGGCGGCGACGATCAGGGTGGGCGTGATTTCGGCGGCAATCTTGGTGACTTCGGGCGTGGTCAGCAGGGCCGAGGTCGGCACCGGGATCAGATCGACGCTGAGCGCGGCAAGAAAGGTGATCGGGAATTCAACGCTGTTGCCAAGCCGCATCAGGATGCGATCACCCGGGCACGCGCCGCTTTGCAACAGGCCCGTTGCTGTGCCCCGCACCGCCCGGATCAGGCGCGCATAGGTCCAATGCTCTGCCCCCTGCGGCGAAAGCACAGAGAGAGCGACCTTGTCGGGCGTCGCGGCACCTGCGGCCAGCACATAGGCGGCCATGTTGAAGGGCGCAGGACAGGGCGGCGGCGGGCCTTGATCAAAGACAGAGTACATGCGCCAAGGCTTACGCGCGCTCTGGGTGGGGGGCAATATGCTTTGGTGTGAAACACAAAGCCACAGAGCGTGCGACAAGACCTTCAAGGACAGCCCCGACGATCCGTAAGGCAGGAACGCCGATCAACAGGCCCGATCAGCAGGCTCGGTCAACCCGGCGGTCGGGGCGGATAAATCCGGCGAGAGGCGGCTGGTCATCCGATGGTTCCGAAATGGGGCAAGAGGGCTTAGTTCTCTTCGTACCACCAGACATCGGGCTGCCAGCCGATCCAGTCGCCATAGATCGGCAGGGTTTCGGGAAAATGCAGATCGCTGGAATGGGCGATCCGGCTGACCTTGCCTTGATAGAACGGGATCACATAGCGCCCGCTGGTCAGCACCCGGTCCAGCGCGCGGGTGGCGGCGATAAAGGCGTCGCGGCTGTCGGCGTTCAGGATCTTGTCGATCATCGCCTCGGCGGCGGGCGAATTCATCCCCATCCAGTTGCGGGTGCCCGGCTCTGTGACCCCGGCACTGCCCCAATAGAGGTATTGCTCGTTTCCGGGGCTCAGCGACAGGCCGCGACGGTAAAAGGTCATGTCAAAGTCATACGTGTCGGTGCGCTCTTTGTACTGGGCGCTGTCGATGGTGTTGACGCTGGCCTCGATCCCCAGCCGTTTCAACGCCTCGACATAGATATCGGTGATCGATTTGTTCTCGGCAGAGCCTTGCGGCAGCAGGATCTCAAAGGCGAAGGCCTTGCCATCGGGTCCGGTCAGAACGCCGTTTTGCACGCTAAATCCGGCCTCGGTCAGGATTTCAGAGGCTTTCACGATATTGGTGCGGTTGCGCACGCTACCGTCAGAAACGGGCAGGGCGTAGCTGTCAAGCGCGCCGGGCAGCAATTGCGCGGCATATGGTTCCAGCAGGTCCAGCACGCGGCCCGTGGCCGGGCCGTCCTGCATCCCCAGAACCGAGTTCGAGAAATACGACGTGATACGATCCTGCGCACCGCCGGTCTGGGTCTGGTTGATGAATTCAAAGTTGAACGCATGGATCAGCGCATCGCGCACCCGCCAGTCATCAAAGGGCGCGCGTCGGGTGTTCATGACATAGCCGATGATGCCAGAGGGACGCTGATGCGCAATGGTGGATTTCACCACCTCGCCAGAGGTGACGGCAGGAAAATCATACTGCTGATCCCATTTGGCGGCGTTGACTTCGCGGTTGGAATTCAACTCTCCGGCCTTGAAGGCCCCGAACAGCGCGGTGGTGTCGGAAAAAAACTCCATCCGGATCTCGTCCAGATTGCCGGTGCCGCGCCGAAAGGGCAGATCCTTACCCCAATAGTCCGGGTTGCGTTTCAGCGAGACAAAGCGGCCCGCCTCGAAATCATCGATCACATATTGCGCGGTCGAGATCGGCAAAACGTCCATGCCGGAGTTCGCGAAATCGCGGCCCTCCCATTGCGCCTTTTTCAGGATCGGGCGCATCCCGATCAGCAGGGCCATTTCCGGGTCGTCCACATTGAAGGTAAAGCGCACAGACCGCTCGCCCGTCTGTTCCGCCTTTTCGACCTTGCGCCACGCGCCTGCGTAGCGCGGGTGACCGAGGGTGCCGAGGGTCTCGTAGGACCACAGCACATCCTCGACGCTCACCGGGGTGCCATCCGAGAATCGCGCCTCGGGGCGCAGCGTGAATTCGACCCATTCGCGGTTCGGCCCGGTCTCTATCGATTCGGCCAATAGTCCATAAAGCGTGAACGGTTCGTCCCAAGAGCGGCCCATTAGTGACTCATACGCAAGCGAGCTGAGTTGCCACGGCACCGTGCCTTTTCGGACAAGCGGATTGAGGCTGTCAAAGCCGCCAACCTCGCCGGTCACGATGCGACCGCCCTTGGGCGCATCCGGGTTGGCATAGGGCAGGGACACAAAATCAGGTGGCAGGGCAGGGTCGCCATACATAGCTATGCCATGCGCGGGCTCTGCGCGGAGCTGAACAGGAGCCTGTGCAAGAGCAAACAGAATCGCAGAGCTCAGGCAAATGCCCCCCCGTTTGACGCTAAACCATTGGTTCATTTCGGCAAGATTCCTTATGCTGAGGTCCAACCCCGTCTGTGAAATTATCGGTGCACCCCAAGCATTTCAAACTTTTAGCTTGGAGGCCAGCGCAGGATTGGGTATAACAGTGCTACTGCTCGATAGGTTTCTTGCCTGTATGAAACCTGCCTCAATAACTTGACGCCCGCCTTGTGCGGGCGTTTTTTTTGTGCCCGATCCGGGCGGTGTGCCTCCGCAACGGCCAGCAGTACAGTGGATCTCTGCAGCGCGCTTTTCCCCGTAAAATTTAACGATTGATTAAGGAATCGGGACCCTTTGACAGGTTTTCTGCACTGCAGCAATATGCTATGTCCTGTGCAACAGACAGCGAAAGGAAATGGCATGTCTTTGCAAGGAAAAACCGCCGTGATCACCGGATCGACCTCGGGAATCGGGTTGGGAATCGCTCGGGAATTGGCCAAGTCCGGCGCAAATGTGGTGCTGAATTCGTTCACTGATTCTGAGGATGACCACGCTTTAGCCTCTGGAATCGCCAAAGAGTTCAATGTGACAGCCCGCTATATTCAGGCCGACATGTCCGATGGCGCGGCCTGTCGCGCACTGATCGAGCAGGCCGGGGCCTGTGATATTCTGGTGAACAACGCCGGGATTCAACACGTGGCCCCGATCGACGAGTTTCCGGTCGAAAAATGGAACGCGATCATTGCGATCAACATGAACTCCAGTTTTCACACCACTGCCGCCGCCCTGCCGATGATGCGCAAGGCAGGCTGGGGGCGGATTGTGAACATCGCCTCGGCCCATGGCTTGACCGCCTCGCCCTACAAGGCCGCCTATGTGACGGCCAAGCATGGCATCGTGGGCATGACAAAGACTGTCGGGCTGGAAACGGCACGCGAGAACATCACCTGCAATGCGATCTGTCCGGGCTACGTTCTGACACCTCTGGTCGAGGCACAGATCCCGGATACGGCCAAAAAATACGATATGACCGAGGACGAGGCAAAGCAGAAGGTGATCCTGGAACGTCAGCCGTCCAAGGAATTTGCCACCGTCGAGCAGATTGGCGGCACCACCGTGTTTCTCTGCTCTGCGGCGGCGGATCAGATCACCGGCACGACCATCAGCATCGATGGCGGCTGGACGGCTCTTTAACCAGCTTTAACCAAATTGAGGCCCGTTTTACGGGCCGCTCTATGTCTGTGCGCCGCCGGGGCGGCGCGCGGGCGCAGCGATAAAATGCAGGGAGACAAAGGCGTGACCGAAGTAAAACGGATCAATCTGGCCCTGCAAGGGGGCGGCGCGCATGGGGCCTTTACGTGGGGCGTACTGGACCGGCTGCTGGAAGAGGACGATCTGGAAATCGCCTCTACGTCCGGCACTTCGGCGGGCGCATTGAATGGCGCGGCGCTTAAGGCCGGGTTGCTGCACGGCGGGCGCGCGGGCGCGCGGGAAAATCTGGATTGGCTCTGGGAACAGGTGGGGGCGCTGCCGCGGATCGACTTTGACGGCTGGCTGCGCGCTTATTTGCCCACGCCGGGGATGATGCCAAATTGTTGGAGCTGTCGCCCTATTTCGCGATAGCCGATGCCGGCAGCCGCATGGTCAGCCCCTATGCCTATGGCCCGCTTTACGACAACCCGCTGCGCCGGATTGTCGAGCGGTTTCATTATGATAAGGTCTGTGCGGATACCGGACCAAAGTTCTTTGTCTGCGCCACAAATGTGCGCAACGGCAAGATCCGCGTGTTTGAGGGGGCAGAGATCCACGCCGAGGCGATCATGGCCTCTGCCTGCCTGCCAACCCTGTTTCAGGCGCCAGAGTTTCTGGATCCCAAGACGGGCACGGTCGAGGCGTTCTGGGACGGCGGCTACACCGGCAATCCGGCGCTGTTTCCGATGTTTGCGCCCGAGTTGCCCGATGATGTGGTGATCGTTAACATCAACCCGCTGGAACGGCGCGAGATCCCGCGCACGCCACAGGACATTCAGAACCGGATCAATGAGATCAGCTTTAATTGTAAGCGCCGCGTTATCGCCCTCGTAGACGTTTGAAGTCTGTCATCTGAGAAG
>CALGTJ010000580.1 GCA_937901435.1 uncultured Rhodobacter sp.
CGACTGGAACCCGCTGTTTCACTGCATCGATCAGGCGCGCGGCTTTGTGTTCATCAACTACAACCCCCACTACAGCAACATCAGCTATCCGATTTACGTCACTATCGCGCTCATCATGATTGGGCTTATGGGTGAGTTTTATACCCGGCGACATGCCTCTGCCAGTTGGGGTGCCGGAAAATAGGCGCAATCATTCCACAACGCGCAGAGTCAGGTTCAAACGCCCAGCATCTTTCAACAGCGTACTGGTGCCAGGCCTGATCCGGTCCAGCCCGTGATAGGTCAGACGCGCCGCACCCCCCATGACAACCACATCCCCGGACGCCAGCCAGATCGACTCTGTCTTGCCGCCGCGCGTGGTATTGCCGATGCGAAACAGCCCGTCATCCCCCAGCGAGACAGAGACCACAGGCCAGTCAAAGCTGGCCTCATCCTTGTCCTGATGCATGCCCATACGGGCGTCCGGCGCATAAAAGTTGATGAGACAGCACTCTGGTCGACGGTCAATGCCGGTGACCCTGTCCCAGATATCCAGCACCGATTCCGGGATCTCGGGCCAAGCTGCGCCGTTGGGATGATCTTTTTCATAGCGATAGCCCCGTTGGTCAGAAATCCACCCAAACCTTCCGGCCGAGGTCATGCGCACGGTCATCGGCTTGCCATAGGGGGTTCGTGGCGAAAACAGCGGCGCCGCGCGGATAATCTCGCGCAAATCATTTACAAGATCTTTCTGTGTCCCTTCGGTCAGTAACCCTTTGTAAACTTCAAAGCCCCTGATCCGTAGCGTCGGCGTCACAACATACCCTCCCTGCGTCATAAACCGTCATTTTTGCACCTTACGGCGGCTTGCAGCCCAGTTTCGCCCTCCCTATATACCGCAAGAAGCCTCGCGGGGAGATCCCTCGCGAAAAATGGGATTGAGGGAAAGTGCCATAATGGGCTGACCCTCACGACATCGCCAAGTAGAGAGGATTTTGAGCATGGCCAAAGTCATTGGTATTGACCTAGGAACCACGAACTCTTGCGTCGCCATCATGGACGGGTCCAAACCCCGCGTGATCGAAAACGCCGAAGGTGCACGCACCACGCCCTCGATTGTCGGTTTTACCGATAACGAGCGTCTGGTCGGCCAACCTGCCAAGCGGCAGGCCGTCACCAACCCCGAGAACACGATTTTTGCGGTAAAACGTCTGATCGGTCGTCGCGCCGACAGCCCAGAAGTGAACAAAGACAAATCGCACGTGCCATATAACATTGTCGACAGTGGCAATGGTGACGCGTGGGTCAAGGTTGACGGCGAGAATTACAGCCCCAGCCAGATCTCTGCCTTCATCCTGCAAAAGATGAAAGAGACCGCCGAAAGCTATCTGGGCGAAGAAGTAACACAGGCCGTTATCACGGTGCCTGCCTACTTTAACGACGCCCAGCGTCAGGCCACCAAAGACGCCGGCAAGATCGCCGGTCTCGAAGTGCTGCGCATCATCAACGAACCGACCGCAGCTGCGCTGGCCTATGGTCTGGACAAAAAAGAAACCCGCACCATCGCAGTCTATGACCTTGGCGGCGGGACATTCGACGTCACGATCCTTGAGATTGACGACGGTCTGTTCGAAGTGAAATCCACCAACGGGGACACGTTCCTTGGCGGTGAAGACTTTGACATGCGCATCGTCAGCTACCTCGCCGATCAGTTCAAGAAAGAGCACGGCGTTGACCTCAGCAAAGACAAGATGGCCCTGCAGCGTCTGAAAGAGGCCGCTGAAAAAGCCAAGATCGAACTGTCCAGCGCCAACCAGACCGAGATCAACCAACCGTTCATCTCTATGGGCAAAGACGGCCAGCCGCTGCACATGGTCATGAAACTGACCCGCGCCAAGCTGGAATCGCTGGTGAGCGATCTGATCAAGAACTCGATCAAGCCGTGTAAAGCCGCGTTGAAAGACGCAGGCCTGACCATCAACGACATCGACGAGGTCGTTCTGGTCGGTGGTATGACCCGGATGCCCCGCGTTGTAGAAGAGGTCACAAACTTCTTTGGCAAAGAGCCGCACAAGGGTGTGAACCCTGACGAGGTTGTTGCCCTTGGTGCCGCCATTCAGGCGGGCGTTTTGCAAGGCGACGTCAAAGACGTGGTTCTGCTGGACGTGACCCCTCTGTCGCTGGGCATCGAAACACTGGGTGGCGTGTTCACCCGCCTGATCGACCGCAACACGACGATCCCAACCAAAAAGTCGCAGATCTTTTCAACCGCAGAGGACAACCAGAACGCCGTGACCATCCGGTGTTTCCAGGGCGAACGTGAAATGGCGGCGGACAACAAGATCCTCGGTCAGTTCAACCTCGAAGACATCCCACCCGCCCCGCGCGGTCTGCCTCAGATCGAAGTGACCTTTGACATTGACGCCAACGGCATCGTGTCGGTCAGCGCCAAAGACAAAGGTACTGGCAAAGAGCATAAGATCACGATCCAGGCCTCTGGTGGTTTGTCGGATGACGAGATCGAACAAATGGTCAAGGACGCAGAGGCCAACGCCGAAGCAGACAAAGATCGCAAGGAACTTGTCGAAGCCAAGAACCAGGCAGAGAGCCTGATTCACTCGACCCAAAAGTCGATGACAGAGCACGCAGACAAGGTTGACCCGACCACGATCGAAGCCATCGAACTCGCCATTGCCAACCTCGAAGAGCAAATGGAAACCGAGAACGCCGGCAAGATCAAAAGCGGCATCCAGAACGTGACCGAAGCAGCCATGAAACTGGGTGAAGCGATCTACAAAGCTCAACAGTCGGCCGCGGATGGTGGCTCTGACGATGACGAAGAGCCTCGCAGCGTAGACGATGACATCGTGGACGCCGATTTCGAAGATCTCGACGACACCGACAAACGCGCCTCGTAAGCGCTGGAAGAGCGTAAATTGGACCGGCCTGTTCAACGCAGGCCGGTCCCTTGCGTTCCCGGAGGACGACCCAGATGGCAAAGCGCGACTATTATGATGTTCTTGGCGTCGCCAAAGGCGCCTCGGCCGAGGAACTAAAGAAGGCCTATCGCACCAAAGCGAAAGAGCTTCACCCCGACCGAAATTCAGACAATCCTAATGCGGAAAACCAGTTCAAAGAAGTGAACGAGGCCTATGACGCATTAAAAGACCCCAACAAGAAAGCTGCCTATGACCGATACGGCCATGCGGCGTTCGAGGGGGGTATGGGCGGCGGTGGCCCCCGTGGTGGCGGGCAAGGTGACTTTGCCAGCGCCTTTTCCGACGTGTTCGACGATCTGTTCGGCGATTTTATGGGCGGACGTGGGCAAGGCGGTGGTGCACGACAGCGGGCCTCGCGCGGGTCTGATCTGCGCTATAACCTGCGTGTCTCGCTGGAAGATGCCTATTCCGGCGTGCAAAAGACGATCAACGTGCCGACCTCTGTCGGATGCTCGACCTGTTCGGGCACCGGCGCCGAAAGCGGGGCAGAACCCCAGACCTGCCCGACCTGTTCCGGCATGGGCAAAGTGCGCGCGCAGCAAGGCTTTTTCACGGTCGAACGCACCTGTCCGACCTGTTCCGGTATCGGCCAGATCATAAAGAACCCCTGCAAACCCTGCGGTGGCTCTGGACGGCTGGAAAAGGACCGCTCGTTGAGTGTGAACATTCCCGCTGGCGTTGAGACCGGCACACGCATCCGTCTGGCTGGCGAAGGCGAGGCTGGTTTGCGGGGCGGGCCCACCGGTGATCTTTATATCTTCATCGAGGTGCAGTACCACCCCCTGTTCCAACGCGATGGCCAAGACCTGTTCTGCAATGTCCCGGTCAGCATGGCCTCTGCCGCGCTGGGCGGTGACATAGAGGTGCCGACCATCGACGGCGGACGCAGCCGCGTCAAAGTTCCTGCTGGCAGCCAGTCAGGCCGCCAAATGCGCCTGCGCTCAAAAGGGATGCCCAGCCTACGCGGTGGCGGACATGGGGACATGTTCATCGAACTGGCGGTTGAAACACCTGTGAACCTGACCTCGCGCCAAAAGGAAATCCTGCGCGAGTTCGAGAAACTGGGCGAAGACAACAACCCGGAATCCTCCAGCTTTTTCACCAAGGTCAAAAGCTTTTGGGATGGTATGAAAAGCTAACACAGGTCTCTAGGCACAGATCACGATAAAACCGCCTCCGGCCCTCTGGCCGGGGGCTTTTTTGTGCCGCGCTGCCTAACGCATTTTTAACTAACATTGGGCCATGTTGCCGCCATGACCGTAAGCGTGTGCTGATCACCCATCGGGTTGTGGCTTGACTGTGTTTGACTG
>CALGTJ010000581.1 GCA_937901435.1 uncultured Rhodobacter sp.
AGGCAAGTCAACGCTTGGACTGGCCGCAATGGGCTATACCCAACCGGGTTGCCGAATTACTGAGGGCGAAATCATCTTTGACGGTGTCGACTTGGCCAAATTGTCAGAGGAAGAAAAGCGTAAATTCTGGGGCAACCGGATGACATATGTCGCGCAATCAGCGGCGGCTTCGTTCAATCCCGCACACCGGTTGATTGCCCAGACCACCGCCTCAACCATACGTGCAGGCATCAAAGATCACCAGTCGGCCTATGATGATGCCAGACAATTATACAATGCCCTGAATCTGCCGGACCCGGACCATATTGGCGACCGCTATCCGCATCAGGTTTCGGGTGGGCAGTTACAGCGGGTCATGACGGCAATGGCAATGTCGCCCAGACCAGACCTTTTGGTGTTTGACGAGCCGACAACCGCGCTTGATGTGACGACACAGGTCGAGGTTTTGGCCTCGATGCGGTCTATAGTGGAAGAGTTCAATACAGCTGCAATCTACATCACCCATGATCTGGCGGTGGTGGCTCAAATGGCAGATACGATTAAGGTTCTGCGCCATGGACACGAAGTTGAAGAGGCGCCAACACGCCAGATGCTCAGTGCGCCTGAGCAGCCCTATACCAAATCGCTTTGGTCGGTGCGGGCGCTGGAAAAGTCACAGCAAGCAGCTCAGGCTTCTGTATTGTCGCTGCAGGGTATTGATGCCAGTTACGGGGTGCAAAAGGTATTGCACAATGTCAATATTGAAGTCCCCAAAGGATCAACAGTTGCGGTTGTAGGCGAATCTGGTTCTGGCAAGTCGACCACTGCGCGGGTCATCACCGGCCTGCTGCCACAAACATCGGGAAGCGTGAAGTTCAACGGCGAGGATTTGCCGGCTGTGTTGGCGGACCGCAGCAAAGATCAAAAACGCCGGATCCAGATGATTTATCAAATGGCCGATACCGCGATGAACCCGCGCCAGACCGTGCGCGAGATCATTGGCCGGCCACTTGAGTTTTATCTTGGCATGCGGGGGGCTGAGAAAACCAAACGCATCGTGGAACTTCTTGAGATGATTGAATTGGATGCTGTCTTTATGGAGCGTCTGCCCGGAGAATTGTCTGGTGGTCAAAAGCAGCGCATTTGTATCGCTCGTGCGCTGGCAGCCGAGCCCGACTTTATCATTTGTGATGAGGTTACTTCTGCGCTGGACCAGATTGTGCAAGAGGGCATTCTCAAGTTGTTATTGCGGTTACAAAAGGAACTGGGACTGACCTATCTGTTCATCACCCACGACATCTCTACTGTTAACGCCATCGCCGATCAGGTGGTGGTCATGAACCAAGGAGAGGTGGTGGAGCAGGGTTTGAAAACGGAAGTTTTTCAACCGCCATATCCAGACTATACCGCGTTGTTGCTGTCGTCTGTGCCCGAGATGGATCCCGATTGGTTAACCAACCTTATCCAAAAACGGGCTGAGACAAACGTCTGATTATGGGTAACCTTCTATGATCCGCGGCGCAGGGCTTGCGCCATGCAGTGAATGCCGCCACCGGTTTTAGAGATCTCTGACATATCGATTGCAGCCACCTCGAAACCGCGGGCGCGTAGTTTGCCAATTAAAGAAATGGATAGGGTTGGTGCGATCACCCGATCGTTGCCCAACGACATAAAATTACAACCCAGGGCCATGGTTTCTTGAAACGGCACATCAATAATCTCGTGGCCTTTGGCTTTCAGCCACGCCACGATTTCGGGATCGGTACAGTCGAGACAAACGGCTGTCAATTTTGGTGCAATCGGAACTACCATCAAATCAATGTGTACATAGTATTCGTCGA
>CALGTJ010000582.1 GCA_937901435.1 uncultured Rhodobacter sp.
GGTGTAGCGCCATGCCAACCTGGCCCAAAACAATGCCACACAGCCACGCCCCATAAAGGGCGGCGTCGCGCCCCTCTATGGACCTTTCATCCTCAAATATCAGGCCAAGTCCGGTTTTCATCGCACCAAACCCTTCAACAGCCAACATTGATGAAATCGGATTGCGATTCTGAGCATAAAGCGCCTCTGCCGCGTGGGCCATTGCATTTAATCCGCTGACGATGCTCATCTTCAGAGGCAAACCATCAGTCAATCTCGGGTCATAGATCACGGCCGTAGGCAGAATGCTGTCCGCCCTTATAGTGGTCTTAAGGCCGTCTTCTGTCTGCCCTAAGATGTCCGTCACCTCGGAGCCTGCATAGGTTGTCGGCACGACGATATGAGGCAAGCCTGTGCGATGGGCCAACGCCTTGCCCAGCCCGGTGGTCGACCCTCCGCCTACAGAAACGATGCTGTCAGCGCTAATGGATTCGCAATAAGCGAGCGCTGTGTCGGTCACATCTGTGGGCGTGTGCATGACGGCGCCCGAAAACACGCCAGCTGCGGCGTCACCTAAATGGCCAACAGCTGTTTCTGCCATAGGTCTTTGAAATTCAGTAGATAAAACCAAGGCCCGGACTGCGCCACAATCCTCGACCACTTCAGGAACCTGTTCAAACGTTCCACGACCAAACAAAATCCGTGATGCACCAGTACGGTAAGAATAACTACTCATGACTTTCTCTTTTGCTACTCATCTCATAATGAATTCATAAATACAAATAAAGGAGAATTTTTTGTAACTTTTTCATTTTAATGGATTCATTTATCTTGATCGAATCCATTCTTACTTTTAGGCTAAACAAATCATTGCGCTTTTAGCGGTCCAAGCGTAGCGATCTAAGGCGCTAAAATTTGAGGGAGAATATCTTGGCAGAAGCAGAACAGAAAGTTCTTTCAGATCTACGCAAAATGATCATGGAAGGGACGCTTGTCGCTGGAGAAAAGATCTCTGAAGTTAGCGTGTCGCAAATGCTCGGCGTATCACGCACGCCTGCCAAGTTCGCGCTTGCGCGCCTTGAGATGACCGGCCTGATCGAAAAATTGCCAGGCCGTGGTTACACTGTTTGCAGCGTCAAGCTGGAAGATATCGAACAGATTATTCAGCTGCGAGGCGTGCTTGAAGGGTCTGCCGCGGGGTACATGGCGACGCATGGCATGGCCGATGAAGCGCGGCAAGCTTTCGTTTATTCGCTGAGCGTGTCTGGTGCGATCACCAGAAAAGGCAGTGTCACCGTGCAGGATATTGAGGATTATCAGGCCGTGAACACGCTATTTCATGAAACAATTATGGATCTGTGCGGCAACGATTATATCGCAAAGGTGTATGATCGAATCCGACACCTGCCCATGGCTGAACTTGGCGCGGTTGCGGCCAACCTTGATCGTCTTGAGGGCGAATTGACGCGAATGTCCATCGGCCACGCCCAGCACACGATCATTTACGAAGCAATTTCGCGCGGCGATGCGATGCGCGCCGAAATGGTGATGCGTGAGCATGCGCATGCCACGCTCGATTATGCCCGTCTATTTGTCGGCAAAGACGCTGTGGATCAGTCTATAAAATCCGTTAACGCAAAGTCATCGCCATGAGGGCCGAGGGGATTGCAAACCTAAACAATGGGGCCGCTTGAAATGTCATTAGATATCAATTCAACGGATATTGATTACGCAGCTGGCTATGCTGCCAAGGGTATGTCGATAGGGGGCCGCTGGGTCGCTGCCGAAGACAGTAAAACCTTTGATGTGTACAATCCTGCGACTGGCAAAGTCTGGAGCAACGTTCCGGATGCAGGCAGAGTGGACGCCGCCGCCGCGATTTCCGCCGCCGCCGTTGCGCAACCCGCATGGGCAGCGATGGCCTTTGACAAGCGCGCCGTACTGATGAACCGGGTGGCCGAAGTATTAGAGCGTCGCAAGGACGACTTCATCAAGGCACTGACATCTGAGTGTGGCGGCTGGGTTCGCAAAAGCATGTTCGAGATCAACTACGCGCCGACAGTCTATCGCGCCGCCGCCGCCGCTGCCTATTCGCCGATGGGGGAAACCCTGCCGTCCGATCACGGCAAGCTGAGCATGGTGGAACGCACGCCGTTGGGCGTTGTGTCCGTAATTTCGCCGTGGAACGTACCACTTTTGCTCTCAAGTCGCGGAATCGGGGTTGCGATTGCCATGGGCAATTGTGTTGTCCTCAAACCGTCCGAGGAAACGCCTGTCACGGGTGGGTTGATGCTCGCCGAAGTGTTTGAAGAGGCGGGCGTGCCTGCGGGTGTGCTAAACGTCGTGACTTGTTCGCGCGACCGCGTGTCTGAAGTCGGCGATGAACTAGTAGTCAATCCGTTGGTCAAGGCGATCAGTTTCACAGGATCGACGGCTGTGGGCAAACATATCGCGATGACGGCGGGGGGGCTTTTAAAGAAGGCCTGTGTAGAACTTGGCGGCAAGGATTCACTGATCGTGCTGGATGATGCGGACATGGATCGCGCGATCCGTGCGGCGCGCTTTGGTGCGTTCTTCCATCAGGGCCAGATCTGCATGTCGACGGAAAAAATCCTTGTCGACAAGAAGCTTGAAGATGAATTCATGTCGCGTTTCATAGCGGCGACGAAAGAACTCAAGGTTGGTGATCCAACGCAGATGCACAACCAGATCGGGCCCATCATCAATCAAAAGCAGGTTAAAGCCGTAGAAGCCCGCCTTGCACAAGCGATTTCGGACGGCGCGACGGTGCATCATGGTGGGACGCGCGACGGGCTGTATTTCAACCCGACCGTCATCACAGGTGTGACACCGGATATGGCGATGTTTCACGAAGAAACCTTTGGCCCGGTCGCCAACATCATGTTCTTTGACGACGAAGAGCACGCGCTGTCGCTTGCCAACAATTGTGACTACGGGCTGTCCGCATCCGTCATCACCCGTGACGAGGCGCGTGGTTTGCATGTGGCGCACCAGATCGAATCCGGCATGGCCCACGTCAATGACGCGACCATCTATGACGAACCAACGATCCCCTTTGGTGGGGTGAAAAATAGCGGCATGGGACGGCACGGCGGCAAGGCATCGATTGACGCATTTACTCAAACACGCTGGATCACAGTTGAACGTGGCGGGCGCAAGACTCCCTTCTAAGAGAAAGGAATACTTCGTGGATCAAGATCTTTTGGACCGCCTCGAACTGAGGCAGCTTATCGACAATTGGGCCATTTGGCGTGATGCGGGCATGTGGGAAAAATTCCGCACGGTCTGGCACGATGATGGGAGGATGATGGCTACATGGACCCAAGGCACCGCTGATGAATTCATCGCGATGAACCAAGCGGGTTGGAAAAAAGGCGTATCGATCTTGCACTTTTTGGGCGGTCATACTGCTGAAATCAACGGCAACCGCGCCGTGACCCAGACCAAAATGACGATCTCACAGCGCGGCGACGTGCACGGGGTGTCGTGTGATGTTGTCTGCATCGGTCGGTTCTATGATTTCCTGGAAAAGCGGGATGGCAAATGGGGGATGTGCCTGCGCCAACCTATCTACGAAAAAGACCGTCTTGATGCCGTTGATGCGAACGCTGCGCTGACGCTCGATCAGGACCTGCTGAATCAGTTCCCGGTTGGTTATCGTCACCTCGCCTACATCCAGACCAAGGTCGGATATGAGGTCGAACAAAACATGCCAGGCCTGAAGGGCGCGCGCGTCGAAGAACTTTATGCGACGGGCGGCGACTGGCTTGCAGGAAAACCCATCTCTTGGTCTGGAAACACTTGGAGATGACTTGGGCTGCACGGAGAGTAGCCGTGCGCAAATTCAAATAAAAATAGGGAGGACTACAATGTTCAAATTTACCACAGCCTGCGTGCAGGCCGCGACCTGCGTGGCTATAATGGCAACAACAGCCTACGCCGAACAAATCAAGCTGACCGCCGCGTCCAGCCACCCGCCATTCCTGCCATGGGTAGAGGTAATCACCAAACATGTGGTGCCAGAAACCAACGCTCGTCTGGCTGCCATGGGTAGCGAAAACGAAGTCCTTTGGACTGAGGCTTATGCAGGTGCGCTGTTTAATGCGCCAAACGCCCTTGAAGGTGTCGAGGGCGGCTTGGCCGATATCGCATGGGTTGGAACAATCTTTGAGCCTGCAAAACTGCCGCTGCAAAACGTGCATTTCTACGCGCCGTTTGCTGTAGGTGACGTGCATGCGCTAACCGAAATCGGTAACGAGCTGCACGCCAGCCTGCCAATTATGAACGAGCAATGGGATAAAAATAACCAGCGCTTTCTTGGGGCGATGGCTGACGGATCTTATCACCTTATCACCCGTGAACCGATCAATTCGATGGAAGACCTTCAGGGGCTGAAATTGCTGGCAGGCGGTGCAGTGGCCACCTGGCTGGACGGCACGGGTGCGACGGCCGTAAATGGGGCATTCCCTGAGTTTTACAACTCAATTTCAACAGGGATTGCGGATGGTGCAGTGATGACTGTTAACGGTATGTTGCCGTTCAAGATCCACGAAGTAGCGCCTTATATCACACTTGTGGACATGGGTGGTCCGATCACTGGTGCGCTAACGGTTAACAATGACACATGGAACAGCCTGCCCAAAGATGTGCAGGGCGTTTTGACCGAACTGGGTGGTGAATACAGCACCATGGTGGCCGACTCTGTAGCTGCGCGTGAAAAAACGTTTCTAGGAATAATGGAAGGTGAAGGTGCGAAAATTTCTACGTTTGATGCCGCTGAACGTCAGAAATGGGCAGATACTCTGCCTGACCTTGCCGGCGATTGGGTTGCCCTGAATGAAGCCAGTGGTTTGCCCGCTGGCAAAGTTCTTAAGGCCTTCCTTGAAGGTGCCCGCTCAAGAGGCTTTGAGCCTTTGCGAACCTGGGGTGAGTAATCCATAACCTGGCAGTTAGGAAATTCGCAATGGCCGAAAATACCCCCACAAACAGAACACCGTCTCACGGACAGGTTCACCCGGCCATTGCGGCACTTGGAAACTTAGACTTAGCGCTTAAACGCCTTACCGAGTTCTTGAGCAGTATTGGAACCATCTGGTTCTTCGCGCTGGTTATTCTGATCTGTACAGAGGTGTTCTTACGCGAGATCTTCTTGTCGCCCATTCGTGGCGTGACAGAAATGGTGGCCTATTCTGTTGTTGGTGCGACGTTCCTTCAACTTGCCGGTACTTTGTATTCTGAACGCATGACACGAGCGGATTTTCTGGTTTCTATTGTGGGCAAGCGAATGCCTAAGGGCGAAGCAGTGCTAGAGGTTATGATTTCGATCATCGGGGTTATTGCGATGATCTTGCTGCTAAAAGCTGCACTTCCCAAATTTATGGACGCCTATATCGAGGCCGAAATCGTCGGCAATCCAGGTGAATTTTTTTTCAAAGTCTGGCCGCTCCGACTGCTGGTGATCATTGGCTGCGCGGTGACGGCCCTCGCCTTTGCCGCGCGTGCGTTGCGCAAAATGGGCGCATTAATGTTGAATTATGGCACGATTGGTGTTGGCTGGCTGGCTGTGACCTGCGTTGCCCTTGTCGCGATGTGGTTCGTTCTGTTCCCGATGCTGATGGACGCAGGGCTGAACAACTTTACGCTTGGCGCGATGATGCTGGGTGTGTTAGTAGTTGTGGTCTTGTTCGGTGTGCATATCGGGATCGCGATGCTGGTCATCGGCTTTGTCGGGCTGTGGTTGCTGAAGGGGCGCATCGCTTTCGGCTATACAATGCTCGGGATCGCCGGGAATGAATTTCTGGCGAACTACTATTTCAGCGCCGTGCCACTGTTTGTGATGATGGGCCTGCTAGTGGCCGCCGCTGACATCGGGCGTGAGACATTTGCAGTTGCTGCATGGATCACCAAATCGACCCGTGGTGGGCTTGGCATTGCCACAGTAGGCGCAAATGCCGTATTTGCTGCCATCACCGGATCTTCAGTCGCCTCAGCGACGGTGTTTGCCAAAATCGCCACTCCCGAAATGATCCGTCACGGCTATAACAAACAATTTTCGGTCGGCGTTGTGGCGGGCAGTTCAGTTCTAGGTATGTTGATCCCACCGAGCCTTTTGTTGATCGTCTATGGTTTCCTTGCAGAACAGTCGGTAGGTTTCCTGTTTATCGCGGCGATCGTGCCGGGTCTACTGCTGGCGGGGATGATGTCATTGATGATCTGGCTAAATGCGACGTTCCGCCCCCACACCGTGTTCAGGGCCGAACCGGGTGCCGACGCCGATGTAGACGTCGTCATTAGCACTGGACAGGCGGCCATTATGCTCGCGCCAATCTTTGGACTGATCATTCTCGTACTGGGCGGTATCTATGGCGGCTTCTTTACGCCCACCGAAGGCGGCGCTGTCGGGTCGGCAGGTGCGCTGATCTATGCAGTTTTGCGGCGCCGTCTAAACTGGGCTTCGCTATGGCAGGTGATGGTGGAAACAGGCCAGATTGCTACGACGGTTCTGTTCATGATCCTCGCGGCGAACATCTTTACGATTATGCTGGCCTCATCAGGATTCGTGCAAAATATTGGTACGATGATGAACACGCTTGATCTGACCCTGTTCCAGTTCGCGGTTGCCTACGTGATCCTATTGGTGCTGTTGGGTATGTTCCTTGAATCTGTGTCAATCATGCTGATCGTGGTGCCAATTGCGTTCCCAACGATGCTGGCCTTGGGAGGAGATCCGATCTGGTTTGGTATCCTGACAGTCATCGCCGTAGAAATCGGCCTGCTGACACCGCCGTTTGGACTGGCTTGCTATGTCGTGTCTGCCACTTTGCGCGGCACCGGAATTGAGCTTTCCGATATCTTTAAGGGTGTTAATCCGTTTGTCGGGGTAATGTTCTTGATCATGGCCATCATCATCCTGTTCCCAAACCTTGCATCGATAACCTTCCGATGACTGGGATCGCGTGCAGGACGTCAACTTAACCTATTTTGTAAGAGCCCCCAAATTCTGGAGAATTCAACCATGCATGATGGCAAAACCTATATCGTAACCGGCGTGGCATCGGGCATTGGAGCAGAGACGTGCCGTCTGTTAAAGGCGCAGGGCGCTACTGTTATCGGCATTGACCGCAACGAAACAGACACGGCCGACGAATTTTTTCAGGCGGACCTCAGCGATCCAACCTCTATTGATGCATTGAGCACAAAACTGCCTGCTGGGACAAACGGGCTCGCTAACATCGCCGGTCTGCCACCGACTGCGCCTGCCTCTCTTGTGATGCGGGTGAACCTTTATGGGTTGCAGCGACTGACCAATGCGCTGGTGCACAAAATGGCCGATGACGCGTCCATTGTGAACCTGGCTTCTTTGGCAGGGTTTGGCTGGCCCAACGCGCTCGAACAATGCACTGCGGCACTGGCGCTATCGATGGATGATAACGTTGATGATTTTTGCAATGCTCAGGGTCTGGACACGGATGACAGTGGAAGAAGCTACTTTTTATCGAAAGAGGCACTGATCATCTGGACCATGCAAAACCGGTGGACCTGGCGCGACCGCAGGATCAACATGAATTGCATCAGTCCCGGTCCGGTCGACACACCAATCCTTGACGATTTCATTCAAACCTTGGGCGCGCGCGCCGAAGAGGACATGAAGGTTATGGATCGCCCCGGCACGCCGCAGGATGTGGCTCCTGTAGTCAGTTTTGCCTTGAGCGCGCATGCCAAATGGTTCCGTGGCGCCAACCTGACGGCAGATGGCGGCATGTCCAGCCACATATTATCCAACATCCATCACTTTTGAGGATTATCTGTACCGCGCATCATAGCACTTACGTGGACTCGGAAAACTTCAACACATCGCGCCATGACAAACAAAAATGGCAGACACGAAAGGACAAATACCATGGCAGCACTCGGCGAAAATCTAATTGGTACAAGTAACGTCGCTCCGTTTTTCAAAGTGACGAACGCGGATGACGTGTCGATTGATGCGCCTGAAAACCGCAAAGGCGATGCGTTGCGCACATGGGTGCGTTCACTGTCAGGGTTTCAGAAAGAGGCGCTCGTGCGTTCTGCCAAAACCGGTGAGACGTGGCGTTTGGTGTCTGACGAAGGGCCTTATCTGAATGGCCATGATGCAGCACCGTGCCCACTGGCCTTCTTATCGTCCGGCATGGCAGCAAGTTTTATGAATGAAATCATCGCACTGGCCAAAATCCAGAACGTCGAAATCCGCAAACTGAAACTGATTCAAGACAATTACTATACGATGAAGGGCTCAATGCCCAAACGCACCCTAGTTGGGGGCGCTGAAAACATCGACCTTCAGGTTGAGATTGACTGCGACCTTGATGATGCGACGCTGAACGAATTCTTGATCAACGCCACCTATGCATCTCCGCTCAACGGTCTGATGCGCGGACAACTCGAAAGCCTGTTCAAGTTGGGTAAGAATAACGTCGAATTGCCAACGGCCAAAGTGGCCGAACTGGATGGTGCATTGTTCCCTGATCCGGGCAATCACTTTGCCAAATCCAAAGCAAATTCCAGCGACCTGGCGTTGATGAAACCTGTCGGGCCAACTCCGAAAAAGGACGTTGTCATGGGCACCTCATCTGCAGGTGGCAGCATGGCTGAAGAACAAGACCGCCGCCTAAACATCGGCGCTGTCGCGATCATGCGTGAAGATGGCATTAAAGAAATCCAGCAGATGCAATACTCGCCTTATGGCACGTCCTTTCGCTTCCTAAGTTCTGAGGACGGGCGCGCGCCAGATGCAAACAGCCTGATCAGTGCCGGCATTGGTTTCTGTTTTATGACCCAATTCGGGCGGTTTGTTTCGATGCTGAAACTTGACCTGCCAGACTATCGGATCGTGCAGGACACCCATTTCAGCCTTGGCGGTGCCTCTGGTGACACGGGCAAAGCGGGCGAAGCGGATTCAATTGAAACTCACGTCTACCTTGAAACGAGCGAGTCCGATGCAACGGCGCAGGAGATGCTCGACATGTCAGAACAAACTTGTTTCCTGCATGCCTTTTGTCGGACGGATCTGAAAACCAAACTAAAGGTCGTGCGCGTTTGAATGCTGGTGATGGGTCATGCTGCACTTGTCCAACCCCCGTCGTTGTCCAAAGCATGATTGAAAGGGAGACTGAGATATGACCACACCCTGCATTATTTGTGTCGCGATAACCGGTTCACTGCCGACCAAGGCGGACAATCCTGCGGTACCTATCTCCGTTGGTGAACAGATAGAGAGCACACAAGCCGCCTTTGAGGCCGGGGCGACGATCTGTCATGCCCATGTACGTAACCCGAATGAAACGCCCAGTTCTGATCCGGAAAAATTTGCGCTGTTAAAGGAAGGTCTTGAAAAGCACTGCCCAGGGATGATCATTCAGTTCTCAACAGGGGGGCGCTCTGGCGCGGGCAAGACGCGAGGCGGTATGCTGTCGCTCAAACCTGATATGGCGTCTCTGTCGGTTGGGTCTAATAATTTTCCAACTCGCGTCTATGAAAATCCACCAGATCTTGTGACGTGGTTGGCGTCTGAGATGTTGACCCATGAGGTCAAGCCAGAGATCGAGGCCTTTGATCTTAGCCACATCATTCAGGCACATGCGATGTTCAAGAACGCTCAGATTGCCGCACCTCCATATGTCCAGTTCGTCATGGGCGTTAAAAATGCCATGCCCGCCGATCGCAATGTTTTTGACTTTTACATTGCAACTGTGAAGCGATTGTTTGGAGCAGGCGCTCCGTGGTGCGCAGCCGGGATTGGCGCGAACCAGTTGGTCCTGAATGATTGGGCGATATCATCGGGTGGTCACGCGCGCACCGGACTGGAAGACAACATCAGGCTGGACCGCGACTCTCTCGCTCCGTCAAACGCGGCTTTGGTCAGGCGCACTGTTGAGGTCTGTGAAAAATATGAACGACCTGTCGCGACCTACACGCAGGCCCGTGAAATCCTTAGTCTACGCCCATTTGTTTGCTGAGTGGTCTTGTCAGACAAATCGGCTCAAGCATCATAAGCCTTGGGAGCGTGGATTCTAC
>CALGTJ010000583.1 GCA_937901435.1 uncultured Rhodobacter sp.
GCAATCATCCGCAGGGTCGTGGTCTTGCCGCAGCCCGACGGCCCCAGCAAGGTGACCAGCGTGCCCGCCTCGATCTCTAGGTCAATGTTGTCCACTGCCATGACAGAGCCGCCATAAGACTTTGACACGGCGCGAAAGCTGACCGGGGCGGCCTTGCTGCCAAGTTTCATGGGCGGGCTCCTTTACTCATGTGGGGGCGTTTGCGCGGTCCGTCGCCCGATCTGCGTCTTGCCCACGATCAACTGCATCGCGCCGACCACGGCCAGCATCACAAAGATCAGGGTCGTGGAATAGGCAATCGCAAGGCCATAATCGTTATTCTCGACCCGCCCGATGATATAGCTGGTGGCCATGTCATATTCGGCCGACACAAGGAAAATCACCGCGCTGATCGCCGTCATCGCCCGCACAAAGCTGTAGACAAGCGCTGCGAGGATCGCGGGGCGCAGCAGTGGCAGGATGATCCGCCGGAAGGTCTGCCAAGAGTTCGCGCCAAGCGTCAGCGAGGATTCATCCAGTGATTTATCCAGTTGCGACATGCTGGCGATCCCGGCGCGCACGCCCACGGGCATATTGCGGAAGATAAAACTGACGATCAGGATGATGCCCGTGCCGGTGATCTCTATGGGCGGGACGTTGAAGGCAAGGATATAGCTGACGCCGATCACCGTTCCCGGAATGGCGAAGGACAGCATCGTGCCGAATTCAAAGGCGTTTTTCACCCGGAAGGTCTGGCGCGTCAGCAGATAGGCCGTGATCAGCCCGATGATCGCCGTCAAAGGCGCTGCGGCGGCGGCAATCATGATCGTCGTCCAGAAACTGTCCCACGCGGCCCCGGTCCAGCGGACCCCGCTCTCGTCAAAGCGCACAGAAAAGGCGGTGATGTAATGCTTGAAGGTCAGCGTGTTGTTCACGCCCCACAACTCGACCACGCTGCCGTATAGGATCATCCCGTAAACCACAGCCGTGAACAGCGCCCAGACCCCGGCGACCACGAACACCGGGATCGCCAGCCCCTGTGGCATCAGAGGATGCACGCCGGAATCGCCCTTGCCCGAGACGGTCGTATAGCTCTTTTTGCCCAGCCATGCGCGTTGGGCGTAAAAGGCCGACAGGGTAAAGCCCAGCAGCACGATGGCCAGCACGGCGGCGCGGCCTTGGTCGTATTGCGCGCCCACGATGGCAAAGAAGATCTCTGTGCTCAGCACGTCGAAATTGCCGCCAAGGACCAGCGGATTGCCGAAATCGGCCATGCTTTCGATGAACCCCAGCAGAAACGCATTGGCCAGACCGGGACGCATCAGCGGCAGCGATACGGTGCGAAACACCTGCCATTTGTTGGCGCGCAGGGTCTGGGCAGCCTCCTCCATCGAGGGGCTGACGCCCTCGACCACGCCGATCAGCACGAGGAATGCGATGGGCGTAAAGGCCAGCACCTGCGCGATCAACACGCCCGGCATCCCATATAGCCAGCGGGTCGGCTGTACGCCCAACAGCTCTGCCACAAATTGCGTGACAGCGCCCGAGAGGCCAAAGAGCAGGATCAGCGCCAGACCGATGACAAAGGGCGGCGTGATGATCGGCAGAACCGTCAGCGCGCGCAACAGGCGTTTATAGCGAAAGCCAGAGCGGGTGACGACCAGCGCAAAGACCAGCCCCAGAACCGTCGTGAACAGCCCGACCAGAATGGCGAGGAACAGCGAGTTCAGCGCAACGCCGCAGCGCCCGCCCGTCAAACAGCCGATGCCCCACAGCCTGTCGTCAAAGAACTTCGACACGAAGACCATGATCGAATAGCTGCCGTCCTCTGTGATGAAGGCGGCAAACAGCATCTTGGCGATGGGAAAGAACACGAAGGTGGTAACAATGACGATGATGCCACCGATGGCGCTGACGACAAAAACGTCGCCATTCACCGCCCCGCGTGCGGCAATGCCTTGGGTGAACAGGAATAAATAGGACGAGGCCAGCACCATCGCGCCATAGCCCATGCCGAACTGGCGATCACCCAGATCGCCGAACAGGGCCTTGAGCCACTCGAAATTATAGCCCCGGATGCCGATGCCAAAGCCCTGCGCCATCAGCCAGGAAAACCCCAGCGCGCCAGAGAGGATCAGCAGTTTCGCGTAAAGCGGGTCGGATTTTATGCGCCCGATGGTGAACAGCGACAGGACCAGCGGCAGCACCAAAGGGGCCAGCCACAGCTTTTCCCACTGCCCGATCAGCAAGGCCGCCGGGGCATAGTCGTCGTCCATCGGATAGCCGTCAAACAGCCACGCGAACGACCAGAAACCGTCCTCGACCCCGTACCAGGGCAGGACGCAGAACCCGACCCACCCGGCCACGATCCAAAAGATCAGGGCCGGATGGGAGGTGCGCTCGGATGTGGGCGCGTTCAAGGCTTATTGCGGCAGAACAGAGACGTCGTCGTCCCACTTTTTCAGCAGACGCTTGCGTTCGTCGGACGAGCCATACAGCTTGAAGTCATAGTCGATCAGCTTGATCGTGGACAGATCCGGCGCGGCGGGCGAGGTTTCGGCGGTCTTGTTGGACGGCACCTGAAACGCATTTACCTGCAAGGCGAGGTTCTGCACGTCAGCGGACAAGGCCCAGTCATAGAACTTTTTGGCCTCGTCCATGTTGCGCGCGCCGTCGATGATCGACATCGACCCGATCTCGTATCCCGTGCCCTCGCAGGGCGCGACGACCGTGATCGGGAAACCGGCAACCGCCTGCGCCACCGCGTCATGCATGAACACGATGCCGACGGTGGTCTCGCCCCGTCCCGCTGCCTTGATGGGCGCAGAGCCGGACTTGGTGTATTGGTTGATATTGGCGTGCAGGCCCTTCATGAACTCAAAGCCTTCGTCTTCGCCAAAGATCTGGATCATCGACGCCAGAGTTGTATAGGCCGTGCCTGAGGAATTCGGGTTCGCCATCTGGACATGACCCTTGAATTCGGGCGCAAGCAGGTCTTTCCAGCAGGATGGCGCTGGCAGATTGTTGGCGGCAAGCAGGTCGTTGTTATAGCCAAAGCCCAAAGCACCCGAATAGATGCCGATGGTGCGGTCGCCGGCACTTGTGGCCTGCGAAATCGCCCAATCATTCAACTCGGCCCGCATCGGGGACACATAAGGTGCGGTCAGCCCCTCTTCGGCGGCCTGCAAATGCGGATCGCCCGTGCCGCCCCACCAGACATCGCCCTTGGGGTTGCTGGCTTCGGCCTTGATCTGGGCAAAGGTTTCGCCCGAGGATTTGCGCGTCATGTTGACGTCAATGCCAGTGGCATCCTGAAAACTGTTGGCCATCAACTGGCACCAGTCCTCTTGTGCGCTGCAATAGAAGGTCAGCTTGTCGGCCTGCGCCGCGCTGACACCCGCCGACAGCGCAATCGCCGTGGACCAAAGCAGGGTGTTGAGTTTCGTCATATGTCTTCCTCCCAGAATATATGTCGTTTGGTTGGTCTTTTGCGGTCTTTTGGGCCGCCTTATAGTGTTCAGGCTTTCTTGTTCAGCCTCGTTTCTTCGTCCCGTCATGCCTTTGTCAGGATGCGCCCTCGTCAGGACGCTTTCAGCAACTCACTGATGACAGGCTGATGTTTTGGCCTTTTTGCCAGCGATAGCAAGAGTTGCTGCAATTCAGGTTCATCGACACGCCGCGCAGCCCCCTGCACCCCGAACCAGCGCCGGGTCCGGTCGCGGCGTTCTTTCCAGTTTTTGTGCAGCCGCTCGACGATCATCGGATACAGCCGCACCCGACACCAAAGCTCTGTTCCATCCTCAAGGATCTTGGGATAGTGATAGGTGCCCAAAGCCTGCGTCGAGATATATCCTTCGGCTCCGGCCTCTTCGAGGGCCTCGATTTCTGCGGCGCGCCACGGCTTTTTGCCGTCCATCGTCCACCCCTTTGGCACCACCCAGCGGCCCGTCCCCCGAGAGGTCACCATCAGGATGCGCAGGTTTCCCTTTGACGTCCAGCGCATCGGCAGAGCCGCGATCTGCTGGCCTATGTCCTGTGTTGACTTGGTCATGTCACACTTGGACGGGTCAACACCGCAGCCGTGGTCTTGTCAGAAGCCGTGCAAAAGCCCAGCCCTGTGGCACGCCGCAACGGCTGCCTGATGTCTTGCTTGAACTCACACATGTCGTCGGTCACTCAACTATTGCCTGTTTTCACGGAAAAATTGGCCCGTGCTGCGTTTTTTGTGTCTAAAGTTTCGGTCTGAAACAGAGCCAGACCACCTGTAACTCCACAGTTTCACCATCAAAATGTGAGATTTGCAACATTTAATGTTGCATTGCTTTGGAATTGCTCACAGTTTCAATCACGGTACAGTCCTGTCACACGTGATTTGAGAAAGGGTAAATGGTGCTGACAAAGACACAGCCCCACAATCACGCCAAGCTGCACAAGCGCGACCGGCGCAAGCAGATCCTGCTGGAACTGCGCCTGCATCCGCATGTGCGCATCACGGATCTGGCAGAGCGGTTCAGCGTCTCGACCGAAACGATCCGCCGCGACTTTGCCACGCTCAGCGAGGATGGCCTGTTGCACCGGGCCCATGGTGGCGCCACGGCCCCGTCACAGGGGCAATATCCTTCTTTTGAGGAACGCAGCACTGCGCGCATCGAAGAGCGCGAAAAGATTGGACGCGCAGCGGCGCAACTGGTGCGGCCGGGCGATACGATCATGATCGATTCCGGCTCGACCACGCTGCAACTGGCGCGGTTTCTGGCCTTTGCCAATACGCCATGTACGGTTGTGACCAACAGCCTGCCCGTCGCCATGACCCTTGGGCGGGGCGATGCGGCGGATGTGATCCTGTGTCCGGGCGATTATCTGGCCTCAGAGGCCGCGGTGGTGGGCACCGATGCCATTGAATTCCTTGAACGTCACAGCGTGGATCGCTGCCTGATCGGGGCCTCTGGCCTGTCCGAAACCGGCCCCAGCGAAACGGTGCGGGGCTTTGCCGCGATCAAGCGCGCGATGCTGCGCCAAAGCGCGAAATCTCACCTGCTGATCGATTGCCAGAAATTTGGCACAAAAGGACTGGCGCGCGTGGGCACGATGTCTGATATTGCCTCTGTGGTGGTGGACAAGGCCCCGACGGGAGAGTTGGCCATGGCCTTGATCGACGCAAGAGTAGAGGTCCTTGTGGCCAGATGAGACGCCAGTCATAAGACGGCCAGAGGACAGAAATACGACCTGAAAAAAACGCCCGGAACGGGCAATGAAGCAATTCCATGGGAGGAAAACACATGACACATCTCAAGAGCTTACTGACCACGACGACTGCGGCGGCGGCGGCGCTGCTGATCTCGACAGGCGCATGGGCGCAGGATTGCCCGCGCGGCGATCTGGACACGCGCTATTGCGACGTGGACGGCGATCTGATCGCAGATATCCCCACAGATGCCGCAGATCAGGTCGATCCCGGCACGCTGATCTTTGCCTATACCCCGGTCGAGGATCCAGCCGTCTACAAGACCGCATGGGCCGATTTTCTGACCCATCTGGAAAAGGAAACCGGCAAATCCATCGTCTTTTTTCCGGTCCAGAGCAACGCTGCCCAGATCGAGGCGATGCGCTCTGGCCGTCTGCATATCGCGGGCTTTAACACCGGGTCCAACCCGCTGGCCGTGAACTGCGCAGGCTTCCGCCCCTTCACGATCATGGCCGCGGACGACGGATCGTTCGGCTACGAGATGGAAATCATCACCTATCCCGGATCCGGCATCGAAAAAGTAGAGGATATCGAGGGCAAGCAGCTGGCGTTCACCTCGCCCACCTCGAACTCTGGCTTCAAGGCGCCTTCTGCGATCCTCAAGGCCGATTACAACATGCTGCCAGACACCAATTTCGAGCCGGTTTTTTCGGGCAAACATGACAATTCGATCCTTGGCGTCGCCAACAAAGACTACATGGCCGCCTCGGTCGCCAACACCGTCATCACCCGGATGATCGCGCGCGATGTGATCAAGCCAGAGCAGATCGTCTCTCTCTATAAATCCGAAACTTTCCCGACGACGGGCTTTGGCGTGGCCTATAACCTGACACCCGAGTTGCAGGAAAAGATCCGCAATGCGTTCTTCTCGTTTGAATGGGCCGGAACCTCGCTTGAGGCGGAATTCGGCAAAGGCGGCGAATCCAAGTTCATCGAGATGAACTACAAGGATTTCTGGCAGGTGATCCGCAAGATCGACACGGCAAACGACGTCAGCTACGCCTGCCAATAAATCGACCATACCGGGGCGGCCTGATTGCGGGCCGCCCTGATCCTTTTGGCCGTTAGGGCGGATAATGCTGAAACTCAAAAAGCTGCTAAAGACCTATCGCACCGGCGATCAGGCGTTGAAATCCATTGATCTCGAGGTGCCCGAGGGGCAGGTTCTGGCGCTGATCGGACCATCCGGTGCGGGCAAGTCGACGATGATCCGCTGCATCAACCGTCTGGTGGAACCCACCAGCGGCGAGGTCTGGCTGGGTGACACGGAACTGACCCGGCTGGGGGCAACGGCCCTGCGCAAGGCCCGGCGCGAAATGGGCATGATCTTTCAGGAATATGCGCTGGTTGAACGTCTGACGGTGATGGAGAACGTCCTGTCCGGGCGGCTGGGCTATGTCGGTTTTTGGCGCAGCGTTCTGCGGCGGTTTCCGCAATCGGACGTGGACGAGGCGTTTCGCCTGCTGGACCGCGTCGGTCTGCTGGAGATGGCCGATAAGCGCGCTGACGAGTTATCCGGCGGGCAGCGCCAGCGTGTCGGCATCTGTCGCGCGCTGATCCAGAACCCCAAGGTGCTGCTGGTGGATGAACCCACTGCCTCGCTGGACCCCAAAACAAGCCGCCAGATCATGCGCCTGATCTGCGAACTTTGCGCCGAACGCGGTCTGGCCGCGATTATCAACATCCACGACGTGGCGCTGGCGCAGATGTTTGTGCAGCGCGTGGTCGGTCTGCGCTTTGGCGCGATTGAATTTGACGGCGACCCCACCGCCCTGACACCCGACGTGCTGACTACGATCTACGGCGCAGAAGATTGGGAGGCGACCATCGCCGTGGTGGAAGACGAAGATGAGCCAGAGGCGGTGGTATGAGCGCGGCCCTACAGGCCAAAGTCGGCCAACAATGGAAACGCCCGCCCTTTGTGCGCAACGCCACCCTGCGCTGGACGCTGATCGGCGGTTTTGTCGCCTATCTGATCGCGGCGTATTTCACGATCGAGGTCAACTGGTCCCGTGTCTATGAGGGTCTGGATCGCGGCGCGCGCTTTGTTCTGGCCTTCACCAGCCCCGATTTCGTCTCTCGCTGGACCGATATCCGCGACGGCATGATCGAGAGCATCATCATGACGGTCGCCGCCTCTGTCGTGGGCATCCTCATTTCGATCCCGATCGGCCTTGGGGCGGCGCGCAATGTCGCCCCCTTGCCGATCTACATGATCTGTCGCGGGATTGTCGCTGTCAGCCGTGCCCTGCAAGAGATCATCGTGGCGATCCTGCTGGTGGCGATCTTTGGCTTTGGCCCGCTTGCCGGGTTCCTGACGCTCAGCTTTGCCACCATCGGCTTTTTGTCCAAGCTGCTGGCCGAGGATATCGAAAGCATGGACAAGGTGCAGGCAGAGGCGATCCGTGCCACCGGCGCGCGCTGGTCGCAGTGGATCATCTACGGCGTGCTGCCGCAGGTCATGCCGCGCCTGATCGGCCTGTCGATCTACCGTCTGGACATCAACTTTCGCGAGAGCGCGATTCTGGGGCTTGTCGGGGCGGGCGGCATTGGCGCGACGCTGAACACCGCCTTTGATCGCTATGAATATGACACTGCCGCCGCGATCCTGATCATCATCATCGTGATTGTCATGATACTGGAATATATCTCTGGTATTGTTCGGGCGAGGGTCCAATAATGCCGATACTTCAAAAGGATAGCACCGCCATTTGGCGCAAGCGTACAACAGGGCAAGCCTTGGCTCTGTGGGCCGTCTGGCTGCTGGGTGTCGCGATTTTCATGTATTGCTGGCAGGTGATTTCGAACGCGACAACGTGGTTCTTTGTCTGGGACGCGCCGCGCATCGCCACCGACATCTGGACCCGCGCGACCCCGCCAAAGTGGGAGTATATCACCCAACTGGGCCGCCCGATCTGGGACACGCTGAACATCGCCACGCTGGGCACGCTGATTGCCCTGGTGCTGGCCGTCCCAGTGGCCTTCCTCGCCGCGCATAACACAACGCCGTCAAAGATGTTCATCCGGCCCATCGCCCTGCTGATCATCGTCTCGACCCGTTCGATCAACTCGCTGATCTGGGCGCTGTTGATTATTGCCATCATCGGCCCCGGCGTCTTTGCGGGCGTGATCGCCATCGCGATCCGCTCTATCGGGTTCTGCGCCAAGCTGATCTATGAGGCCATCGAAGAGATTGATGAGACACAGGTCGAGGCGATCACCGCCACCGGGGCCTCGCGCTGGCAGGTCATGGCCTATGGGATCGTACCCCAGATCATGCCCGCCTTTGCTGGCGTCGCTGTGTTCCGCTGGGACATCAACATCCGCGAAAGCACCGTGCTGGGCCTTGTGGGTGCGGGCGGCATTGGCCTGCAACTGTCCGCCTCGCTGAACGTGCTGGCATGGCCGCAGGTCAGCCTGATCCTGCTGGTGATCCTTGTCGCGGTGGTCCTGAGCGAATGGGTCTCTGCCAAAGTGCGCGGAGCGATCATTTGAGCGCGCCGGTCACGGAGGCCACCACGGCCAGCGCCTTTGCCGCTTATGAGGCCGTGCGCCACCGCCTGCCCGCGGCCCGTCCGCCGCGCGGTGCGGCGCAGTGGGTCGATAGCCTCGATGACATTGCCGACCTTTACGACGTGTTCCTGCTGGATGCCTTTGGCGTTCTCAATATCGGTGACACGGCCATTCCCGGCGTCGCCGATCGCATCACCGCGCTGCGCGCCCGTGGCAAGCGGTTTCTGATCGTCTCGAACGCCGCCGGCTTTCCCCATGCGACGCTTGAGGCGAAATATGCGCGCCTTGGCTATAGCTTTGCGCCCGAGGATATCATCACCAGTCGGGGTGCGCTGCTGGCCGCGATGGACAGCGCCAATGGCGTGCATTGGGGGCTGATGGCCACCCGCCGCGCGGGGTTGGGCGATCTTGAGGGGTTGAGCCTGACCTATCTCGAAGAGGACCCGGCGATCTACCGCGACGTCGATGCCTTTCTGATGATCGGCTCTGCCGCATGGACAGAGCAACGCCAAGCGCTGCTAGAGGCCGCGTTACAGGATCACCCCCGCCCCATTTGGGTCGGCAATCCCGATATGGTGGCCCCGCGTGAAACCGGGTTTTCAATAGAGCCGGGCCATTTCGCGCATCGCCTTGCTGATCGTACCGGCATCACGCTGCAGTTCTTTGGCAAACCCTTCGCCAATATCTTTGATCTGGCCTTTCAGCGCCTCGATGCCACTGTGCCGCGCGCGCGGATCGTGATGGTGGGCGACAGCCTGCACACCGATATTCTGGGCGCACATGCGGCGGGCATCGGGTCTGCCCTGATTGCGGATTATGGCTTTTTCGCCGGATACGACATTGCCGATGCGATCAAAAGCGCCGGGATCGAGCCCGACCATATCCTCAGCCGTCCCTGAACGACGTCTATACATCCGGATCCATCCGGCGCAGTCGGCGCAGTGTTCGCCACCACAACAGAGCGAGGCAGACGATGTTGAAATCAGACGAGGTCAAAGCGTTTATCGAAGGGCGCGATGTCTATTCCTTTGATCCCGAGACCAAAGAGCTTGCGGCGGTGATCCATTACGGGCTGGACGGGCATTGCCTTGTCCGGTTTGAGGCGGGCGGGACGGACAAGGGCGTCTATGGGTTCGAGGCGGATCGCTATTGGACGCGTTACGAGACGTTCCGCAATGGCGAGCGGCACAGCTTTGGCCTTGACCCGCTTGGCCCCGGCATCGCGCAGGCCTATTTCGCAGATGGCACGATTGCATTCTTGCAGGCGCATAGCATGGACCTGAGCGGCCTAAGCGACTGACGGCCTAAGCGACTGACGGACTG
>CALGTJ010000584.1 GCA_937901435.1 uncultured Rhodobacter sp.
TAGCCGCGCGCGACCAGAAAATCGCGCACTGTCTCGGTAAAGCTGGCATCACAAGCCGTGCCGTCCCGGTCGCCCAGAACGAAATCAGGCCGGGGTGTGCCGCGTTCTTGCGTGGACATGGCCGAGGCAAATTCCTGCATCGAGTGGCAATTGACATGCCAGACTGCGCCCCATTTGGTATGAGCTGCGTCCAGGATCTCGCGCAATTTGCGCTGATAGGGTTGGTGGTAGGTGTTCAGGCGGTGGCTGATCTCGGCGGCGGTCAGCTTTCGGTCGTACAAAGGCCCGCCCGCCGGGGGTTCGCGGGTCCAGCACAGGCCAATGCCAAGTTTGCTTTTGATTGTCGGGTTCAGCGGGCCGGGGAACTCTCCGTCGATTTGGTCCAGGTCCATATCGTCGCCCGCCCGATTGGGGTCGATGTAAGAGCGCGGAAAATGAGCATGCAGCAGGACCGCGCCCGCAGGCACAGCGCCCGCCCAGAGGTCGTGGATATCGGTGTCCTCGGCATGACGCAGCGCGACAGGGTCAACCGCATGGCCGAAATCGGCAGGGTATTGCGTGCCCGAATGGGGGCTGTCAAAGACCAGCGGTAGGCGCTGGCTATCGGCACCCTCTACGGTCAAAACGCCGGGAATATGCAGGGTCATCCGGTTCCTCCGTCCTCGATATGGCAGGCGACCGCGCGCGCGTCCTGATGGCGCAGGCGCGGGATTTCTGTGCGGCAGCGCGGTCCGGCCAGCGGGCAACGCGGGTGAAAATGGCAGCCCTTGGGCGGGTTTAGCGGCGATGGGATCTCGCCCTTGATGGTGCGAAAGCTTTGGCGTCCACCGTCCAGCCGCGGCACCTGATCCAGCAGGGCTTGGGTGTAGGGGTGCTTGGGTGCGTCGAACAATTCACCCGTCGGGGCGATCTCGACCACGCGGCCCAGATACATCACCACCACCCGGTCGGCCACATGTTCGATCACGCCAAGGTCATGGCTGATGAACAGATAGGTCAGGTCCATCTCGCGGCGCAGATCCTGAAACAGATTGATCACCTGCGCCTGAATCGAGACGTCAAGGGCGGCGATGCTTTCGTCGCAGATCAGGAAATCGGGCTGCACTGCAAGGGCGCGCGCGATCCCGATGCGCTGGCGCTGCCCGCCGGAAAACTGATGCGGAAAGCGGGTGGCGAAGGCCGGATCAAGGCCCACCTTCTTCATCAGCCCCGCCACATAGTCGGGCATTTCCGCGCGTTTGATCAGGCCGTGAAACACAGGCGCTTCGCCAATGATTTCCTCGACCTTCATGCGCGGGTTCAGCGAGGACATGGGATCCTGAAAGATCATCTGGATGCGCAGGCGCGCGCTGCGGGCCTCTGGCGTACTGGCGTCGGTGACATCGGTGCCGTCATAGCGGATCGCACCACTGCTGACGGGCAATAGGCCAGAGACCATGCGCCCCAGCGTGGACTTGCCACAGCCGGATTCGCCCACCAGCCCGACCACCTCGCCGCGCGCGATGGTGAAACTGGCGCCCTCGACCGCGTTCACACAGCTTTCAGAGACATTGGCCCCCAGCAGACGCGCGAATTTCTCGATCACATCCAGCTTGCGCACGAATTGGCGCGACAGGTCCTGTAACTCCAGCAACGCAGTCATTGTGCGCCCCCTGCCAAACCCAAGGCCAAAGGATGATGACAACGTAGGCTGCGCGCCGGGTCAGGCACCGTGATCTCTGGCCTCGTCTCCAGACAGTCCCCCGCCGCATAGGGACAGCGCGGCGCAAAGGCGCATCCCTTTGGCAGGTTGGTCATGCTCGGGGCCATACCGGGGATCTGCACCAAGGGCGCGCCGCGCTTGCCATGACCGGGGATAGAGCCCAGCAGGCCCTCGGTATAGGGATGCAGCGGGGCGTTCAGCACCGTGTCGGTCGGCCCGGTTTCCACGATGCGCCCAGCATACATCACCGCCACATGATCGGCCAGACCCGCCACCACGGCCAGATCATGGGTGATCCAGATCAGCGAGGTGCCCGTGTCGCGCGCCAATTCCTGCACTTCGGCGAGGATCTGGCTTTGGATGGTGACGTCCAGCGCCGTCGTCGGCTCGTCCGCGACGATCAGATCAGGCCCGTTCAGCAGGGCAATGGCAATCGCCACGCGCTGCCGCATACCCCCCGAAAACTGATGCGGATAGGCGTTCAAGCGTTCCTCTGGCGAGGGGATGCCGACCTTGGACAGCGCCTCTATCGCTCGGGCGCGGGCCGCATTGGCGCTGACGCGTTCATGGGCGCGCACGGCCTCGATCATCTGGGTGTCGATGCGCAGCACCGGGTTCAGGGTCATCATCGGATCCTGAAACACCATGGCAATGCGATTGCCGCGCAAGGACCGCATTTCCCGGTCAGAGAGTTGCGCCAGATCCTGCCCCTTGAACAGGATCTGCCCGCCCACCAGCCGCCCCGGAGGATCAACCAGCCGCAGGATCGAAAAGCCTGTGACCGTCTTGCCCGACCCGCTTTCGCCCACAAGGCCAAGGACTTCACCTTCGCCCAGCGCGAAATCGACGCCATCGACCGCCTTGACCACGCCGCCTTCGGTAAAGAAGTGGACCTGTAGATTTTTGACGTCCAGAACGTTCATCGGCGCAACCTCGGGTTCAAACTGTCGCGTAACCTGTCGCCCACCATGTTGATCGAGGCAACAATGGCCAGCAGGGCCACGCCGGGATACATGCTCATCCAATATTGGCCCGACAGCATGTAGTCATAGCCATTGGCGATCAGCAGCCCCAACGAGGGGCGCGTGATCGGCACGCCGACGCCAAGAAAGGACAGCGAGGATTCCAGCACGATGGTATTGGCGATCTGCACGGTCTAGATGACCAGCAGCGGC
>CALGTJ010000585.1 GCA_937901435.1 uncultured Rhodobacter sp.
CGGCGACGGCAAGATCGTGCAATTTGATGGGTTCTGGTCCAGCTCGCTGACCGATAGCACCGAAATGGGGCTGCCTGATATCGAGGCGCTGGATATGTCGCGCCGTCTTCAGAATATCGACGAGATCTTTGAGGTGACGACCAAGCCTTTGGTGATGGATGCCGATACCGGCGGCAAAGCCGAACATTTCGAGCTGAAAGTGCGCACGATGGAGCGGATCGGCATCGCCGCCGCGAACATCGAGGATAAGACCGGTTTGAAAAAGAACTCGCTGTTGGGCACCGATGTGGCACAAACGCAAGCCAGCATCGAAGAGTTTTGCGACAAGATCCGGGCCGGCCATGAGGGCCAGAAATACAACGGTATGATGATTATCGCGCGTCTGGAAAGTCTGATTTTGGGCAAAGGCGTGGATGATGCGCTGACACGCGCCGATGCCTATGTGGCCGCCGGGGCCGGGGCGGTGATGATCCATTCCAAAGAAAAGGAACCGGACGAGATTTTTTCGTTCACCGACCAGTTCCGCGTCAACCACCCGGACATCCCGATTGTCGCCGTGCCTTCGTCCTATAACGCGGTTTACGACCATGAATTGCAGGCCCATGGCGTCAAGATGATCATCTACGCCAACCACATGCTGCGGGCGTCCTACAAGGCGATGGATCAGGTGGCCCGCGCAATTTTGGAAAATGGGCGCACCGCAGAGGTAGAAGGTGATATCATCACCATCAAACAGATCCTGAAACTGATTCCGGGAACGGTCTGATGCTTGAGGCTGCGGATTTCCTCGATGACTTGGCAGCCCTTGGGGTACACCGCTTTTTCGGTGTGCCGGATTCGCTGCTTGCCGGATTGATCTCTGGGATAGAGGCCAGAGCCAATGACCCGGCACACCATGGTGCCTGTCGGCTGGAAATTACCGCAGACGAAGGCGCGGCGGTGGGCTTGGCGATTGGCAGTTATCTGGCCTCTGCCCAGCCCTCTGTGGTGTTCATGCAGAATTCCGGCCTTGGAAATGCGATCAACCCGCTGACCTCGCTGACCTCGCCCAAGGTCTATGGCATCCCGATGCTGATGCTCATTGGCTGGCGCGGCGAGATGACAGAGACTGGGCAGATCAAGGACGAGCCGCAGCATGTGTTTCAGGGCGAAATCACCTGTACGATGCTGGATTTGCTGGATATTCCGTATCGCGTGATCGGCCCTGATGACGCTCGCGACGCGATCAGCCAAGCCGCCAGCGACATGCTGAGCACCGCCACGGCGCAGGCGAAACCCACCGCGCTTGTGATCCGCAAGGCCACCTTTGCCGAGCCTGGCAAAGCTGCCAAACCCGTCTCTGCTTTTCCCACCCGCGAAGGCGCGGTTCGAACGGCCATGACGCACCTCGGCAAAACCCCGATCGTGGCCACCACCGGCAAGATTTCCCGCGAGGTCTATGAGGTGCAGCGCGCAGAGGGCATCGGCGGCCCCACCTTTCTGACGGTTGGTGGGATGGGTCATGCGGTTATGATTGCAACCGGGGCGGCATTCAGCGCGCCAAAGCGCAAGATTGCCTGTTTTGACGGGGATGGGGCTGTTTTGATGCATACGGGCAGCCTTGCGACCTCGGCCAAATGTCCAAATCTGATCCATCTTGTCTTTAACAATCAGGTTCACGATTCTGTCGGCGGACAGCCCACCGCCGCGCCTGATACGAATTTGACCGAACTCGCGGCGGCCTTTGGCTATTGCTTTGCCAAGCGTGTACAAACCACCAACGATCTGAGCGAGGCGATAAAGGCCGCGCTGGACGGGGATCACGCTAGCTTTATTGAAATCATGGTGGCCCCCGGGTCACGCGCGGATCTCGGACGACCTCAAGAGCCACCAGCGGTCAGCAAAGCCGCGTTTATGACTGCGATTGGACCCCTAAATGACTGACACGATTTCGAACGATACCATCAACGCAATCAACGCGGAAAAGCCGTTGTTTACGGCGGGTCCGGCCAGTTTGATTTACGAAAATGTAGCCGCTTTGCGCCCGTGTTTTGGGCGTGGTGACCAGACGTTTCTGGACAGCTATGCCAATGTGCTTGGGATGATCTCTGACATCGCCGGGCAGTCGAAAACCGTGGCAATGCAAGGGTCCGGGACAAGTGCGATAGAGGTTATGATCGCCAATTTTCTCTATGGAAACGTTCTTGTGGTCGATTCCGGTTACTACGCGCAACGCCTGCATTCCATCGCCTCGATCCGCGCGCGGCGTGACACGTTTATCCAGAACATTGACGTGGTCGACTGGCAGGCTCTGAAGGACGTAAGCGGCCAGTATGATTGGGTTTTGGCGGTCTATACCGAAACCGCAGAGGCCACCTTGGTGTCGATCACTGATCTTGCCGAACTGACCAAGCGGGTCGGGGCAAAACTGGCGCTCGATGCTACCGCCTCTATCGGGCTTGAAACCGGGCATGAGGTCGCGGATGTCACGGCCTTCAGCTCTTGCAAAGGTCTTTTTGGCCTGACGGGGGCGGGGTTTATCTCGTATTCCTGCGAGGTGCCAAACGAGATCGAAGATATGATATCGGCTCTGTCTACCTACGCCGACAAAAAGACCACCGGACCCTATCACGCGATCCTGTCGCTAGAGCCGATCCTGAGGCAGCATGCTGAGCATCGCGAGGCCGTTGTCACCAACAAACGCGTCTTTTGCGAACGCTTTGCAAAGCATCTGATCTATCCGATGGATCAGCAACCTTTGCTATGTACTGCCCTGAATGTGTCTTTGCGCTCTACCGATCCCCGCGCCGTGCTTTATGCGCCCCGTCAGACAAAGGCCACCAGCATCACCTGTCATATCGGCGAAGTGCATCTTGGTCGCGCGGCGACGGGGGCCATCATCGATGTGCTGGAGCAGAGCTAAGCCCGCGTCCGTGACCTCGCAAGCGGGCCGGGTTTAGGCATCACGCTTTTTCAAATAATCACATGTCTTAACCTTGAATTCATACAATTCGCTTAACCGTGGAGTGTATGTTCCAAATCGCCCAAGGCCCTATTCACTTTGATAAGCACCGTGTCGCTCTGATGAGCCCAAGGCAACGCGATGGCTTGCTTTGGTGGGACGGCGGTTGAACATCGGATCGACGGCCCCTCGAACAAAAGGCGGCACAAGGATGGGAAGAGGATGCAAGGGCCTTGCACATGCCTGAAATTTGCCTTTGCTGTCATGGGGATGATATGTGAGGGTGAGTTTTTGAGGGTGTGTTCGCGCATAGCGGGAAATTCGAAATTGGGTTGTGGCGATATGACATGACCGCAACGGGACGCAAGAGAGGGTGAATGTACATGGGACCGCTATCAAGGATTGCTTATGGCTGAAGTGTTGCCAGCGCCTCTGCGTACGCCTGCGATAGAAAAAGACACTTTCATGCGCTCTATGCTGCGGGAACTTGTCGGCATCCTAGAGCAGACAGTCGGAGAGCGTGAAGCAGAAGCGTATGTCAACCATGTCGGTCTGTCACTGGGTCGTGCCCTGAACGCGGATTACAGACGCTCTTTTTCGTTGGACAAGCTTGATGTGCGGCATGTGGCGGCAACCCTTGTCGATCTCAAGGCGCGCATCGACGGGGGCTTTGCGATTGAATCGGTCGACGATGAAAAGATCGTTCTTGTGAATAGCGCTTGCCCCTTTGGTGACAAGGTTATCGGACGACCCTCGCTCTGCCGAATGACGGCAAATGTCTTTGGGCATATCGCGGCGGAAAATCTTGGGTACGCCCGCGTGCGCATTGACGAGGCGATTGCACGGGGTGACACGCGATGCCGTGTGACGGTTACAATCTCGGAACCTGAACACTCCGCAGATCATGGGGACAGCGAGTTTTACGCTCGTAATTCATAGGAAGCGTTTGGATGCCCGATAGAATCTTTCTGGCGCTGAACGCGTTTATCACAATGACCGACGACGCCGTGCTTGTCGTCGATCCACAGACGTTGACGCTGCGATGCGCCAGCCCGCGTGCCGTCGACCTGATCGGCCCCATCCTGCAACAGCAAGATGTTCCTGCCTCCCATATTTTTGGCCAAGTAGATGATTTTGCGGTTTTTATCGCGGATGCGCTGACTGTCACAGAACCGATCATATCCAGCGTTTCGGTTCTGCCCGATGCACGTGTTCTAATCGTCAAGGCACGCAGGCTTGCGGTTCAGGATGGCGTGCCTTTGGTCCTGCTTTTACTTGAGGCAGAGTCCGAACTTTCTAGCCGTTTCCGCCTTTTGACCGAAAAGATTGAAGAGCTTAGGGGCGAAGTCGGACGTCGCGTGGCAGCAGAGCAAGAACTGTCAGAGACCATATTTTCGTTGCGCCAATCCGTTGCGATCATCCGCCAGATTGCAGAACTTGATATCTCAAGCGGCGATTATCTGGAAATGGCCGCAGGGATCGTCTGTCGCGCCTTTGAAACCCGCGGCACCGCCATCCTGACAGCCAGTGTTGGAAAATTGCAGGTCATGGCAACGACGAAGGTTTTTGCCGAGACGATCGACGATCAACCGTTTCTGGATTTGACACTGACCGAATTTACGCGGCTATCGCGAGAGCAGACCGAAGAGTGGAAGGACCGCCTGTTTTCAAGTTTGCAGCGCGTGGGTGCCGAACCTGTCGATTTTGAAAATGCACTGGTTTTCCGGCTGTGGGTTGCTGGTGAATGTCGCGGGGCCTTGATTTGTTTGTTAGAGGCCGATGCGCAGACCCGCACCAGTCTGCGGTTGGAGGGCGATATCATTTCTGAATCGCTTGGTGGCCTGATTGCCCGCGCAGAGATAGAGGCGCGCCTGATGCACGCCCAAAAATTTCAGGCGATCGGTGAGCTCACTGGAGGAATTGCACATGATTTCAACAATATACTGGCTGTGGTTCTGGGCAATGCGGAACTGCTGTTGGACGAGATGGACAATCTCGACATCGAAGTCGCCGGCGAAATTCGGGATGCCGCGATGCGGGGCGCGACCCTGAACTCGCGTTTGCTGTCGTTTGCGCGAAAACAGCCGCTCGCGCCAAAGCCGACGGATGCAAACAAGCTGTTGCGCGAATTCGACCCTCTCATTCGCCGCACGATCAAAGAAAACATCGACTATGAATTGATCTCTGCCGGTGGCCTTTGGAAGACTCAAGTGGACCAGAATCAATTGGAAAATGCGGTCCTCAATCTTGCGGTGAATGCGCGGGATGCGATGCCCGACGGCGGTCGGCTGACCATCGAAACCGCCAATACTCGGCTTGACCCGGATTATGCGGATCGCCATTCAGAGGTTGAACCCGGCCAATATGTGATGATCGCGGTCAGTGACACGGGCCACGGAATGGAGTCTGAGGTGTTGCAAGAGGCCTTTACACCATTCTTTACGACCAAAGAGGTTGGCAAAGGCAGCGGGCTTGGTCTCAGCATGGTTTTCGGCTTTGTAAAACAATCCCTTGGACATGTGAAAATCTATTCTGAACCTGACCTTGGAACCACGGTGCGAATGTATTTTCCGCGCGATCCCGTAGAATTGAAGGCCACTGACAAGGACCTTGGGGAGAGGGTTAAAGACCAGACACTGCGTCGCAACGGGCGCATTCTTGTTGTCGAGGATGATCGTGGGGTTCTGAGCTATCTCAAGAAAAGCCTTGAAAAACTTGGATATGACGTCGAGGTGACGACGACCGGAGACAGCGCGTCCGAGTACCTCAAAGAACAGCCTTATGACGTTCTATTGACGGATGTTGTTCTGCCGGGCCGGATCAATGGTGCCCAACTGGCAAAGATTGCAAATCAGATCGCGCCAAAAATGCCTGTTTTGTTCATGTCTGGGTACACGGAAAACTCAATCGTGCACCATGGTCGACTGGATCCCGGTGTCGATTTTATCTCTAAACCTTTCACGCGTGAGCAACTGGCGAAAAGACTGAGAGACCTGATGGGGGGGTGATTTTGGCGGGTGCGTTGCAGGATATCCACCGTCATTCTGCTCATGGATTCGAAGGACTTGTTAATATGATCCTGGAAAATCTTTAGGAGTTCGTAAGCGCCGCGTTATCGCCCTCGTAGACGTTTGAAGTCTGTCATCTGAGAA
>CALGTJ010000586.1 GCA_937901435.1 uncultured Rhodobacter sp.
CGATTGCGGAAGCCATAGAAATCTAAGCCATTGGGCCGTTCGTCAAGGACGGCCCATTGCGGCCGCTCGGCAAGGTGACCGGCGCGGCAGCGCAGCTTCACCAGACCGGCCATTCGTGCATCGTGCAGCATTTTCGGAGGATGAAGGTCGGCATAGCGGACAAAGTGAGCTTTCGCTGCGGCTGCGCCAATGACCGCTTCTTGAAAACTCTTGCCCCTACAAGAACCTCAGGAATGCGTTTGTCGATTCGTGATTGTCAGATTGCAAGATGCCATATTCATAATCGCCCTAACTGATGCACGCGCTGGCCGCATCACACCTACGACTTCTGATTTTCTAATATTATCAAAAGCTTGGCGGAGGGGTGGACTGTGAGGCTTCCCTAGCTGATGGAAATAAATTTGATCTGGACAGACAAAACATCAGATGTTTAATATCATCAAATGAATGAAATATTGTACTATGACTTGAAAGACGCGAACGGGGTTGCCCCGGGACTTGCAATGCAGGTGTCGCGGGAACTGGGGCGTCGCATTGTCGCCGGTCACTACAAGGAAAATGCCCTGATCGAGGATGAGGGTAAGCTCTCTCAAAGATTTGGCGTCAGTAAATCGGTGATCCGTGAGGGCATCAAACTGCTGGTTAGCAAGGGGCTGTTGGAGGTGAAGCGAGGCAGTGGCACTCGGGTGCGGCGTCGGGCAAGCTGGTCTTTGCTGGATGATGATGTGTTGGCATGGCACCTTTCTGTCGATCCCAAGCCCGCTTTTTTGCGTCAGTTGCTCGATATGCGCCGAATGATGGAGCCAAAGGCCGCGGGTTGGGCCGCGATGAACGGGACCGAGGAGCAGTTTTCCGAAATCGAGGCCGCTCAGGTGCGCATGGAAGAAGAGTCCCATTCGATTGAAGACTTCGTGGTCGCGGACGCCCTGTTTCACCGTGGGATACTGCGCGCGGCCAACAACGAGATCTTACTGTCGATGGAGGGGGTAATCTTTTCCGCCCTGCTCAGTTCGATCCGACTGACCAATCGTGATCCGCGAGAAAACGCAAATTCGATCCCCTTTCACCGCAAGGTCCTGGAGGCGATCAAGGCGCGGGATCATGCGCTCGCAGAACAGATGATGACCGCCCACCTGAGCGACACGAGCCAACGTCTTGAAAGCGCGCTGAAAGATATGGCTGGAGGAGCTTTGAAAAACTGACCGGCCAGCAGGGCAAAGGTATTCACCAGCTCGCAGTGGTGCGCGGGCTAGTGGTGGCAGCACGACATCGGCTTCAATCAACGTCGCGCTACCGGATCGATCCCGAAATTTCGGGGAAACCACCAGACGAAAAGACGCCCAAAAGGCGTCAAGACATCAACAAGGAGGATATGATGTTTTCCAACCTTAAGAAAGGTCTTCTCGCGACGACCATGCTGGCGGGTGCGACACTGACCGCCCAAACAGCGACTGCAGAAGACATGGTGGCATTGTTGCTGCCTGAAAACGTGAACCCACGTTGGGAGCAGCAAGACGCCGCTGCGTTCGTTCGCACGATGGCCGAGATTGCCCCTGACGTGAAGGTCGAGGTCTTCAACGCCAACAACGATACGTCCGTGCAGCAGCGCCAGGCCGAACAAGCATTAACACAGGGTGCCAAAGTACTGGTTGTGATCCCGATTGACGGTGAAAGCTCTGCTATTATCGCAGACACCGCCGCAGAAGAGGGCGTGCCCACAATCGCCTATGACCGGATGATCAATTCGGCGAACACGACATTCTGGGTTCAGGCTGATCTTGAAGGCATGGGGTATGACCAAGCCATGCATGTGATCAACAACACGGCCGATGGCGATACGCTGGTCATGCTCAAAGGCTCGCCAACCGATCCAAACGCCGCAGTGATCCACAATGGTCAGTTGCGTGCCCTGACGCCGCTCTATGAAAGCGGCGCACGTGTCATGGGCTATGAGAACTGGACCCAAGGCTGGGACCCGGCGATTGCGCGTCGTTCTATGGATCAGGCTTTGACGCAGTTGAACAACAATGTTCAGGGCGTAGTATCTTCTAACGATGGTAACGCCGGCGCGGCGATTGCCGCGATGGAAGAGCAAGGCATGGCGGGCACGGTTCCTGTCTCCGGTCTGGACTGCACAGTACAGGCGCAGCAACTGATGTTGCTTGGCAAGCAGACCCAATGTGGCTGGCGTCCGCTTGAAGATATGGCCGCAGCAGCCGCACAAGTGACCGTACGCTTGGTCAATGGCGAAGACTTCTCGGACCTTGCCCCACAAACCGTTGAAAACGGTGTTGGCGCTACCGTCGCTTACGTTCCGGTCGGATCATACTCCGCCGTTGGAGTGGATGGCGTCGCCTATGTGATCGCCAACGACGCATCGATCACCAAAGAGATGGTGTGCCAAGGCGAAGCCGCAG
>CALGTJ010000587.1 GCA_937901435.1 uncultured Rhodobacter sp.
CGTAGGGCATCGGAGTTGACTGACAACACGAACAACAACGGCGAGAAGAACACCGTGATCCGCAGGTAGACCAACCCCAGCTGAGCGAGTGCCTCTGACCCTCCTGCCGCCAACAAGGCGACCGGCTCTCCAAAGAGGACGAACAACACGATCAGGATCGCACCCAAGACAACGGCCAGGCCATGTGCTCCAGCGAACGTGGCACGTGCGTCGTCTAAGTCTCCAGCGCCAAGCGATCGCGCCAACAGGCTCGACATGCCGTTTGCGACAAGCGTGGAAAGCGCCACGATCAGCATATAGACTGGGAACATCAGGGTGACGGCCGCTAACGCGTCTGGACCCACGCAAACGCCCAAAAACAAGGCATCCGCAAGCGACAGCAGGCCAGTCATCCCCATCACGAAAATGATCGGGAGCGCGGTTTTCATGTAAATGGTGCCAAGCGCCCCATCAGTGAATGTATTGGGAGGGGTATCACTCATAACCCATATCTCTCTTGCCAGATCGCGCAGTTTGAGGTGGGGCTCGCATTGCCATCCGCGCGATTTGCGGAAAGAGGTAGATACAGATTCGACGTCGTAGAACTTAACCAAGACAGATGTCAGCGAGAGGCAGGCGTCTACGGCCGGCGTCCCGCGTAATCTCAATTACTTTTTCCCTCAAGTTGTAAGGGAGCATCCTAGATTGCAAAAAGCTGACAATCGCCTGTCGCCGAAAATCGGCAAACTGCGCTCCAAGTTTACAGGCGCTGCGATCGGGACGAAGGTCAGGTAGCTAAGCGGGTATCGCTCAGGGCAGTCGACCTAGCACGCCGAGAAGGCGATCTGATCCGCCCTCAGATGATTAGGAAAACGAACGGTGCAATGCCGAACAGGCCGTAGAGTCCCGCCTGAGCTCGGGGCGAGAATGATCTGTTTCGGGTGAAGATAAAGACGCAAAAGATGCCAATTGCGGCCTCGAAAGCCAACGCCGCCGGCAGATTCAGGTGATACCAGTCCGTACCGATAGAATGGGTATCAGGCCCGAATATGTGATGCCCGTAGCCTGACACCAAGTCACCCAGCCAATGGGCCAACGACAAGGCCATGGCGACAAGCACGAACAATCGGCGCCGTGTTACCGCGAACGCAATTGCACCGGCAAGCAATGTCCAGCCAATCTGGGGGATCAGGTCGTGGCTGAACGTCATCTCGGTGATTGCGTTCGCCATACTCGGACGTCCGCCTGTCGGCTCCATTGTCTCGATGCCTAAGCCCACGAAGGTAAACATCGCGATGTCGATCAGAAAGGCGCTCACAATAAGAAGCCACCAAGGCATGGTTGGTGTGACGCGTTTGGCGACAAGCGTCGTGGCAGCATGACCCAGGATCATACCGTTTCCTTACTGTTCAAATTCTCAATCACCTCAGCCGTTGTGAGGATGGCTTGGGCGTAGGTCGGACCATTGATGTGATGCGCGGCGTGCATCGCTTCTGCGGACATGGCGGCCGTTGCATCGCGCACCAGTGTCACGTGATAACCAAGTTCGGCCGCAAAGCGCGCTGACGTTTCAATGCAGGTATTGGCAATCAAACCGATGAAGATGACATGGGTGATGCCATGCTGGCGCAACTGCACATCAAGATCGGTATTGGCAAAACCGGACGCGCCCCAGTGTTCCTTGATGATGATATCGCCGGTTTCAGGACCGAAACCTTCGTAAAATTCACCGCCCCAACTGCCTTCGGCGAACAACTGATATGCGTGCGCTGCGGCCTGAGATGGTGTCAGGTGCGCCCATCCCTCAAAGTCCGTCGAATGATGCCGATGGTGCGGCAGAATAAAAATCGGCATCCCCGCCTCACGCGCAGTTGCACGGACCTTGGCCAAGTTGGCGTGAAGGTCGACCGATATGGCGATCTCTCTGAGGGTGGGCCACATCTTGCCCCCCTCTGCGAGGAAATCGTTGTAGGGATCGATGCAGAGAAGCGCTGTCTTGCCTTTGGGGTATTGGGGGGCGGTCATTGATCGTTCCTTTGAGTTGTTGTCGGGGATCGTGCGCATTTCGTGAAATCGCCGCATCGTGCGGACGATAAGGTCCCGATAATCAAGCCATCCTATTTTCCTCGGCCCTTACGAGGTTCGGGACTTAACTGCAGGAGATGCGTTTGCCTCAACTTCTTCGATAAAGCTCAGGACCTTGTTGAGGTAATCCGAAGGGTTGTCTTCCCATGCATAATGCGCCGTACCGGGGACGACAGCGAACCTGCTGTTGGGCAGAAGATCTGCCAGCCGCTGTGAATTGGTCATGGACACAAACGTATCGTACTCGCCATGCAGCACCTGCACCGGGGCTTCGATCCGGGTGACATCGCGTTCCAGCGCAGGTGTTTCCCGCGGGTAGCTGCCCAGAAACCCCACTTGCCCTCGCAGTTTGGCAAAGCGTGTAGAACCCGCGAGGTAGTCCGCCTTTGCCTCTGGCGACGGTTTGCTGAGGCGGTAGCCTATGCTGTTCGCGGCAGCGCAGTAGAGGCGCCCGCCAATGGGGCCACCGGCAGAGAGAGTCGACCATTGCACAAGGCGCGAATAGACAAGCGCCCGGAACAGAGGCGATCCTTCCACCTTTCCGACCGCGCCAGCATCGCCCACGGTAGCCGATTTGATCCGACCCGGGTTGTCCGCCATGAACCGCATCAAGGTCGGTGTGCCGATATCGGGCCCAACGGCATGTGGGTGCGACAGCTCGAATTCGTCCAGGATATTGCCCAGAAACACCGCGTGCTGGCTGACGGACGTTACATGCCGCGCGGGATCGGAGCCGCCGTGGTTGGGTAGATCCACCGCCACCACGTCAAAGCTCTGAGTAAGCCGATCCCACCAGTTGCGGTAGGTCAGAACGCTCATGGGTTGCGGCGAGGTCAGCAACAGTTGTGGCTTACCTTCGTTTCGGCTGGCCGCGTAGCGGATCTTGATGCCGCCGATGTTTGTCATCTCGAATTTCATATGTCCGGATCCGGCCCCGCTGCGTTGAGGTGAGGCTAGGCCCAGCCGCGAAGGGTATGAACATGCAGATGCGGTCAAACGCATGCATGTTGCACCAATCAACTTGCAGAGTTTGCAAGCAGCATGATTTGACAAGAACGAGTGAGAATGGACCACCGGTTGATTAGGTGACGACAATGCAGGAAACATATCCGCTCGCGCTCGGGTTGAACGCTTGCCGCATGTTGGGGGTCGATCCGACAGAGATGCTGCGGCAGGCGGGTCTTGGCGATCTTGATCCCAAGCAGGCCGCGCTTGGCGTGACGGCCGCACAATACCTGGCCGCGTGGGACGCGACGGTCCGTCTGGCCGGGCGCGAGGATTTGCCCAGCCAGCTGGGTATCGCCATTGCACGTGGTCCGCTTGTACCTGTGTTTCTGGCGCTTGAATGTGCGCCAGACCTGGAACAAGGCTTGCGCCGGATCACCCGGTACAAGCGTCTGATCGGACCGACCAGGATGCACGTTTTCCGAGATGACGAAAAACTGAGGGTCGAATACGATAGCATCGCGCCTGATCTGGAGCTGCCCGCCTCCATGTTGGCGCTTTATCTCGCATTTATTGTCGAAAAAGCACGGCTGATGACGGCGCGATCAATAATCCCGACAATGGCGACGCTTAGGGCCCCAGAAGAGGTGCGCCATACGCTGGCTCGGCATCTCGGGATAATCCCAGGATACGGTGAAAAGGCGACGCTGAGTTTCACGCTTGCCGATGCAGCCGCGCCATTTCTGTCCGAAGCCCAAGGGCTGTGGCACGCCATGGAACAGGATCTAGAGCGCCAACTCGCTGCGCGTGCCCGCGCCAGCGACATGGCCTCCAAAGTCGTCAGCGCGCTTCTGACGCAACTGCCTTTGGGACGTTCCGACGTGGGCTCTGTGTGCGCAGAGCTGGGGGTCAGCCGCAGCACGCTGCAGCGGCGCTTGCGCAACGAAATGACAACGTTCCAGAAGATCCTCGACAAGACCCGCAAAGACCTTGCGCTGCGATACCTGACCAAGAGTACGCTGGCGATTGAAGAAATCTCTCACTTGCTGGCTTATAGCGATCCCAACAGCTTCTTCAGGAGCTTTCGCCGTTGGACCGGATCGTCGCCGAGCGACCTGCGAAAAACGGCGGGTCAGGTCGGCCAATAGCGACGGTACAATGGTGCCACCTCTGCGGGCGGTCGCGCATGAGCGATCTCCGCAGCCGGAGGCGGACGAGGGCGAGCGCCTGAAAGCGGCACAAGGCAGTCAAGCGTTCCATCGGCGAGATGAGATATTGGCGCTTGGATGAGCCCTGCAAAACTCGGTCACTCGCCTGACGGGGTGAACGAGAAGGGGCTTGGTCCACTGACCAAGCTGTCGCGTGCTTGGGACGGGATGTGTCAAACCTCACCAAAGACAAAGCGCTCCACAAAGCTGTTGCGGAATTTGCCCGGCTCGTCCTGCGCCAGGGCCAGGTCTCGGAAATCGCCCAGACGTCCATAGGCCCGCATCACCGCCGCAGGCGGCATCGTTGTCACCTTGCCCCAGTGTGGCACTGCGCCAAGCGGGGAAAGAGTGGCTTCGATGGCGGGCAAAACGGTTTGGATGGCTTCCCAATCGCGCTTGAAGGTGAAGTGCATGGCCAGACAAGGGCCGCGATGGGCAGGGCTCAGCCAAAGGTTATCGGCGGCAATCGTTCGCAGCTCTGAGATCATCAGGATGGGGGCCAGACGGTCGCCGTGCTGCCGCATGGCGGCGATGGTGCGGGCGGCTGTGTCGCGCGGCAGGAAGTATTCGGCCTGAATCTCTGCCCCGTTGCTGGGCGTGAACGCCATTCTGAAATGCGGCAGCCGCTCGTGCCATGCGCCAGGCACGCCCAATTGCGGGGTGCAAACCGTCGCGTCTCCACCCGGTAATGGATGCTGGTTTTTCGTAGCGGCACGAGCGCCGAAGAATTCGGCACGGGCGGCCCCTTGGCCAGACTTGGCATCCACCACCTGCTTGAGCCAGACGGCCTGTGTTGTTGCGCCGCGCCAGTCGGTAAAGACGCTGACGCTTTTTGCCGCTCCGAAGATGGCGTCGAAATCGGAGGCCAGTACGTCATGGGACAGGCCGGTATAGACATCCTGGCGAACCTCATATGTGGGCTCGACCTCAAGTGTCATCCGCGCGACTGCGCCGAGCGCTCCGAGATTGACCACTGCGCCGGCAAATGTGTCGCCATCCGCATCGCGCGACAAGCGGGCGATCTCGCCGCTGGCGGTGATGATGTCCATCGCCACGACCGCTGTGGCCAGATTGCCTGTGTCCGACCCCGAGCCATGTGTCGCCGTCGCGACGGCCCCGGCCACAGAGATATGGGGCAAAGAGGCGAGGTTGGCGAGCGCGAGACCATGCTCCTCAAGCACTGGAGCAAGATCGCCGTAGCGAATGCCGCCTTCCACCTCTACGCGCATGTTGGCAACGTCGATGGCCAGTACCTTGTTCAGGGCCGCCAGCGACAGCTGCGTCTCCTCGGAATCGGCAATGCCATTAAAGCTGTGCCGCGACCCCAGAACCCTGACCTTGCGGGCGGCCGCCACAATCTCCTGCGCCTCGGCTATGGTCGTCGCCTGCCGCAAGTGGGGCGCCTGATATGTATAGTTTCCAGCCCAGTTCGTGCGCATGCTGGTCAGCCTCCGTGCTTGATAAACGCGGCTGATCGCCCGAGCGCCGCAAGAGAGCCAGTGGGCTCCTGGCACTACAAAAACACCAAACAGGGTGCCGCCGCCAGCCTTTGAGGGATGCATCACTTCACCGGGCATGGGACCGGTGGGACGGCAAGGGCCGGGGTGGGGCCAACCCTGCATCTGCGAAGCGAGATCAACATTGACAATTTTTGGCCAAGCGGGCGACATGGCCGGCATGGACAGCCAGCGAGACCGCAAAGACAATCGGGCCGCTTTGCCTCTTGTTCTGCCATTCGTGCTCGTCTACGCGGCACTGTTCATCTACCCCTCGCTACAGATGCTCGCCACCAGCTTTACCGACGGCGCGCTCACTAAACAGGGGGCTTGGGTCGGGCTTGCCAATTACGAGAAGCTGTTGTCCGACAGGGGCTTTGGTGCAGCATTGCGCAACACCCTTTATTTCGTGGCCCTGACAGTTGTGCCCGGCACGCTGGTGGGGTTGGCGCTGGCGATGGTGGTCAATCGCCTGCACAGCTATTGGCAGGCCATCGTGCTTTCGGTGTTTTTTGTCCCGTATATTCTCCCGGTTTCGACCGTCACATCGATCGCCTATCTGCTGACAGACAGCCCCAACAGTCCGCTTGGAGGTCTCGCCCAAGCAGCCAATGGCACCACGATTCCGGTCTGGAGCAGCGCGGCCTGGTTCATGCCTTCGGTGGCCGTGCTGACCATCTGGTGGACTGTCGGCTTCAGTGTTCTGCTTTTCCTGGCAGGTCTGCGCGCTATACCCAAGGACCTTTATGAGGCAGCCCAGCTTGATGGCGCCGGCCGCTGGGCACAGCTGAGATGGATCACCTGGCCGTTGCTCAAGCCGATCACTATCCTGGTCCTAACCATTCAGCTGATCCTGCAGATCAGGGTGTTTGATCAGGTCTACCTGATGGCCTCTCAGGCGCCCAGCCGTTCGGCCACGGTGCTGGTCCATTATATCTATTCGGTCGCCTTCCAGCGCAATCAAGCGGGGTATGCATCCGCTGTTGCTGTCGCCCTTTTCGTCATCGTCCTTGCCTTCGTTGTGCTTCAGTTCCAACTGCTCCGCATCAGGCGCTCTAAATGAGCGGCGGGTTGGGCGGACGATGGGATTTGGGCGGCCTTGCGCTTTGGGTGGTAAGCCTTGTTCTGGTGGTGCTTTGGGCCTTTCCCATCTTTTGGGCGGTCTTCGCCACGGCAGGGCCGGCCGATGCCACGGCCGGGTTCCTGCGCACCTATGCCAACGTTTTGTTCAACACTGATCTGGGGCGCTGGTATCTCAATTCCATCGTGACCTCGGGCGGCGTCACTCTCATTGTGATTGCCATATCCTCCACCTGTGGCTACGCGATTTCCCAGATCGAGTTCACCGGGCGACGGCTGCTTTGGTATGGCATTCTGGGCAGTTTCATGATCCCGGTGCAGGCCCTGATCGTGAACCACTTTTTTCTGATTTACCAATGGGGGCTTCTCAATACCTGGCTCGGCGTGATCCTGCCCCAGCTGATCGCCCCCATTGCGGTGATCGTTTACAAGCAGTTCTTTGACAGCATCCCCCAAGAGCTGGGCGAGGCCGCCTTCCTTGATGGGGCCAAGCATTGGCAGATCTTTCTCAACATCTACCTGCCCATGAACTGGGGGGTGACCGTGGCCCTGGCGATCATCGTTTTCATTGGAGCCTGGAATGCCTTTTTGTGGCCCTTTCTGGCGGTGACCAAGCCCGAGATGATGAACGTCACGGTCAGTATCGCCCAAATCCGGTCCTATGGCGTCAGCGGCCTGGCGGCCGCGCTTATGGCGGGCCTTCCGGTCGTGGTCATCTACCTTCTGTTTCAGCGGCGAGTGACGGAGGCGGTTACGTTGTCGGTCGCGGAAAAGGACGAGGCGTAGCGATACCCCTCCTGAAGATTCCGTCGAGATACATCCAGCCTTCGCCCTGGCTGACGATCTCTAATAAGTGGTTGGGACTGATGGGACATTACATGACCGAAATGGGCCTGACGCCCGCGACGCGGCCAGGGCTTTCGGTCCACGCACCAAGGATCGTCATAGCCGTACAGCCGGGCTGGCCAAGGTCTTCAAGCTGATGATTTCAAGGCAGAAAAGATTGCGAAGGTTCGAAGGTAATAACGGGCTGCCGGAGACTGTCCAGGGGATTGAGTTGCACGACAGAATCCGAATATTGCACATTGTGTCTTGATCAGGCGTCACCAACTTTTGCCCAAAAATTATTCCAGACATTTGGCCCGCTGTGATGGCAGGTCACGAATGCGCCCCTAAGGATACCACATGCGTTCGTATTCAATCACGAGATACCGCAAGTTATTGCTTGAGCTTGGTTTCAGAGATCGGGCAACCGCTGATTTAACCAAGCTTGCCCAAGACTTTAGCACCCCAAGACGCCGGGCGCTGGCGGCTCGGGAGTTGGCCTTTTTGGGCTTGGCGGCGGGGGGGGCATTGGACCATCAAGCCGCGCTTGATTCCCTTGAGTTGGCCCTGACTGCGGATGCCGATGAGGCCTATCGGCGCGCTGCTACGATTTTGGCGGCTGAAGCCCATCTGAATCTCGGCAAGGGCGAGCGAGCTCAGGCAATTCTGAATGAGCATCTGGCGTCTGACGCATGCTTGGACCTCTATCTCGGCCTTGCAAATTGCTTGGAGGGGCCGGACGAGAAATTGGCCCTTGTGAACAACTATATGCGCGCCAAGGGCTTGGCTGACGTGTCCCTAAAGCAGGTTGGGCAGGCCGCCCGTACCTACGATCGCCTGACGGTTGACGTGCAGGCCCTGAATGCAGGACCAGAGGCTGCGGATCAGCCCTTAGTTGTTCCATCCCTGATGATCACATAGACCCTCGCCGATCTGCACTTTTCAT
>CALGTJ010000588.1 GCA_937901435.1 uncultured Rhodobacter sp.
GCCCCCTTTTGGGAACCACTCAAAATCATATGGTGGGTGGCGACGTCGCGGCCAGACCTCGCGCAATAGGCACCGTCGGGTGGATCTAGCCAGTCGTTGCTGTATCAGAGAAGGTCACGGTTCCGACCTCGACCCTGGCGGCAGTCAGTCGACCCGTCGCATAGGCGCCAGTGTCAATGGCGATCCGACCGGCTGTGGCACTCGCGGCTTCGACGATTGTGTGGCCATGCACGATCCAAAGACCGTCGCGCCGCGGGGAATTCTCGAAGTCACGGTGCCCCCATGTGAGGCTGCGCGACTGTTCGGCGACCGGTCTCGCGGGATCGGCACCTGCATGGACCACGCAGACGTTGCCGCTCTTGAACCACAACGGTCTTTCGCGAAGCCAGGCGATCAGCTCATCGCCCATCTCTGCTTTCAGATCGATAGCCGCCGATCGAAGGGCTGCTGGTGCTGACAGCGGCGTGACGCCCGAAACACCAAAACTTGCCAGCGTTTGCAGACCTCCATTTTGAAGCCATCGCTGACCTTCGGCCTCAGGCTCGTCCAGAAAACGCAGGAGCATCTCTTCGTGATTGCCCATCAAACATGTGTGATGGCCTTGCGAAAGACGTCGCAGCACTGCCGCGCTCTCCTCACCACGGTCGATGTAGTCTCCCACGCACACCACAGGCAGCGTCGGATCGAGGGAGCCAAGAAGCCGGTCCAAGAGGTCATCCCGGCCATGCACGTCACCAATCGCGTAAAAGCTTCTCTCGGGGCAGATCCCGCTCGGGGCAAGATCGGCGGTCCGGGAAAAGAGGCGTGATATCCAGTTCGACATGGCCCTCTTGTGCCGCATTGGCGCGGGCTCGGTCAAGCCAGCGGTGTCGGTCCGCCCTACCAGTGACCCCCTCCTGTGCCATGGCCTCTCGATTATTGGATGCCGGGCTTAGGGGGGGCTGATGGCAAGGCCAAGCAATCCTGGTGATCCCCGATTGCACGCAAGAGGTTTTGACCCGACCTGACCCATCGCGAGACGCCGTGGTGAAGGTGTTCGGCGCAGGGCCGGAACCGGCATCGACAGATCAGCGCGACAAGCCGGATCAAACCTGACCCGACGAGTGACATGGGCGCCTCCAGACACTGCTCAGAAGGCCCGGAGCTGCTCTGTCCCAATCTCCATACGTGTTGGTCCACCCATAATTTCGATAAGGACCCAAGCCCTTTGTTCTGAGTTGATCGTCTCGATCTGCGCCACGAAGTTTGCCAGCGGGCCTGTGGCGAGTGTCACCCTGTCTCCCGGCTTAAGGCGCGGCGCTGGCAACAGTTTGCCCGCCGGATCGCAGCGCAGGATCAGTTGCGAGATGAGGTCTTGCGGGACCACCGCGGGTTCCTCGCCAAAGCTGACCAGCCGTGTAATGCCATAGGTCGAGTTGACGGTGCGCCAGAGGCCACTGCTGATGTCCAGTGCCACGAAAATATATCCGGGAAAGAGGGGTCGTTCGACGGTCACGAACTTGCCGCGGCGCTGCTGCGTCACATCTTCGAGAGGCAGGAAGGTTTCGAAGCCCTGACGCCGCAGGTTTCTGTCCGCGATCCTGGCGCAATTCGGCTTGAGTTGCGCCAAAAACCAATCTCTGGTCGCCGCCTCATGTGTCATGCTCGCCCTCCCTTTCGTTCTGTCGTCTGGTTTTGCTCAGGAATTCACCGATGCAGGAGGTTCTTGCCAGGTTCTTTGGTGTAAAAGGGTTTCGGAAGGCCTCGGCACCACAGGAAACGTCGGTCTTCATGGAACTGTTAAATAGCAGGACCTTAATGAGCAGCATGACCCCAACGCACCGGGACTTGAAGGGACCCGCCGTCAGATAGATCCGTTTGGTTGCGTTCCGATCCCAACTGAACTCACATTTTGGGCCTTCTCGCGGGTGCATCACTCTGCTAACGCTCAAAACTGAACGATGCAAGAGGCAGTTGAACCGAGAATGACTTTCCACAGGGCGCCCGTGAGGCAGGCCTTGTGCGGTAGCCTGCAAACATTCAGGCAATCGTAGATGACCAGCAAGCGCACCCAACTGCAGGAAGACACGCATTTCCGGGTTCTCCGTCTCCTTCAGGACAACCCGGAGGTATCGCAGCGCGAGCTGGCCGAAGCTGTCGGGATAAGCGTCGGTAGCGCACACTATGTGCTGACTGCCTTGATCGAAAAGGGCCTGATCAAACTTGGTAACTTCACGGCCGCGCCGGACAAGCGGCGCTATGCCTATGTCCTGACACCGAAGGGCCTGGCTGCGAAGGCGACGATCACCCGGCGCTTCCTGGCGCGCAAGATGGCTGAGTATGAGGCGCTCCGAACGGAAATCCTCGAGTTGCGCGGCGAGCTGGATGAAGGCGCGCCCATGGCGCCGTCTGATGGGCCACGGTAGTCGAAATCTGTGCCGGGCGTTTCCCGGCTTGACGTCTGGAGTTTGCGTTATCGGGCATTTGGGGGGGGGTTGAATTTCCCTCCTATAAAAGGCGAGGCGAAACG
>CALGTJ010000589.1 GCA_937901435.1 uncultured Rhodobacter sp.
CCCGACTGGGACGGGGTCCTGCCAGAGGTGCCCGAAGGGGTCGAGATCCACCGGGTGCCTGCCGATCTGGGGCCTGCGACCAAGGTGCTATACGCCGCGCGCGAATTTCGCGGCGTGGATTGCGACATTCTGCTCTGTGACGATGACCGCCGTTACAAGCCCCATTGGGCGCAGGCCTTTGTCGAGGCGCGCGCGCAGCATCCGGGCACCTGCATCGCCATCGCCGGGTTCGAGGCGGACCGCTACGGCCAAAGCCAGATGAAGGACCGCCCCCAACCCCGCGCCAAGCGCAAACCCCGCGCCTGGGATATTCCGTTCAAGGCCAAGATGGTCTGGGAATTCCTGTTCCCCCCCGTCGAGCGCAAATATCTGCGCGAACCGACCCGCGTGACGTTCAAGCAATCGGGCTATGTGGATTGCTTCGAGGGCTTTGGCGGCGCGCTGATGCGGCCTGAGTTTTTTGATGATCTCGCCTTTGAAATCCCAGAGGTGATTTGGGCCGTCGATGATGTCTGGCTGTCTGGCAATCTGGCCCGCCTGAATGTGCCGATCTGGGCGCTGGCCGATCAGCACGACACCCAGCACACGCCTGCGGGCATTTCCGACGCGCTGCACAAGGCGCAGATCGAGGGCGCGGACCGCGATGCGGCGAACAAGGCCTGCATCGCCTATTTCCGCGACAGCTACGGGCTGTGGCCCTAGATCGTTATGCCCGTTATCGTCACCCTTTCCTCTATCCCTCCGCGCTTTGCCGACATGGGGCCGACCCTTGCCAGCCTGCTGGCTCAGGATCAACCTGCGGATCGCATTATCCTATATATTCCAAATACCTACCGCCGCTTTCCCGAGTGGGACGGGGTCCTGCCGAAGGTGCCCGAGGGAGTAGAAATCCACCGCTGTGACACCGACTATGGCCCCGCCACCAAGGTCCTGCCCGCCCTGCGCGCCTTTGCCGGTCAGGACGTCGAGATCCTGTTCTGCGACGATGACCGCGCCTATTCCCCGCGCCTGATCCGCGAGATGCTAAAGCTGCGGCGCGCGCATCCTGAGGCCGCGCTGTGCAACCGGACCCTGCTGGCCGAAGAGATCACCGACAGCACCGGCGCGGATCGTCCCCAGCCGTTTTTGCGCCGCACATGGCGGATCACCGATGTGGGGTTTCAGCTGCGCTTTCTCTGGGCGCAGATCAAGGCGGGGCGCAATTGGCGCGATGTGACCTCTCCGGGGCGGGAAACCTACAAACGCTCTGGCCACACGGATATTTTCGAGGGCTGCGGCGGCGTGATGGTGCGGCCGGAGTTTTTCCCAGAGTTCGCCTTTGAGATCCCTGAAAAGCTGTGGATGGTCGATGATATCTGGCTGTCGGGCGTGCTGGCGGCCAACAAGGTCCCGATCTGGTTTCACTATAAACTCAAATCGCCCCCCGAAACGCGCGCGCGCGATCATGCGGCCCTGTCGGATTCGGTCATCGAAGGGCTGAACCGGGACGCCGCCAACCGCAACGCCGCGCACTATCTGCAACAGACCTATGGCATCTGGCCTTAAGGACCTCTTTATGTTGATCATCTCTCTTTCCGCGATCCCGCCGCGCTTTGGCAAGATGCGCGCCACATTGGACAGTCTGGTGGCGCAAACGGCAGATATTGCAAAGATCCTTCTGTATATTCCAGAGACCTTTCGACGCTTTCCCGAGTGGGATGGCACGCTGCCCGATGTGCCCGAAGGCGTCGAGATTCGCCGCTGCGCGCAGGATCTGGGACCGGCCACCAAAGTGCTGCCTGCCGCGCGCGAGTTTGGCGGCGTGGAGTGTGACATTCTGTTTTGCGACGACGATCACATCTATGCCCGGCACTGGGCGCAAAGCTTTGTCGATCTCAAGGCGCGCCACCCCGGCTGCATCATCGCACAAGGCGGCATTCAGGCGCATCTAGTGGCGGGTGGCACGGGCAGGCGCGACTTGCAACCCCGCGCAGTGCGCCAGTTTCGCATCACCGATATCGGGTTTCAGCTGCGCTACCTCTGGCAGGATCTGACCCATTGGAAGACCCGCCACACCCTCACCGCCCCGCCCCGTCGCGTGTTCAAGCGATCCGGCTATGTGGACGTGTTCGAGGGCTACGCGGGCGTGCTGGTGCGCCCCGAGATGTTTGACGATGAATTCTACGACATTCCCCCCGTGCTCTGGGGTGTCGATGACGTCTGGCTGTCGGGCATGATGACCCGGCGCGGCATCCCGATCTGGCTCGAAGGACGCATCCTTGACCCACGCGACAGCGAGGCCGAACGGCACGCGCCGCTGGCCCTCTCGGTGATCGACGGCGCGGACCGGCAAACCGCGAACCGCGAAGGCATGCTCTATTTCCGCAAAAATCACGGCATCTGGGAGTAACCGGTCATGTTCGTCATTTCCCTCTCTGCCGTGCCGCCCCGCTTTGGCAAATTCGGCGTCACCCTGGACACATTGCTGCGCCAGACCGCGCCAATCGACAAGATCCTGTTGTATATTCCCCATAGCTATCAACGCTTTCCCGACTGGGATGGCACCCTGCCAGAGGTGCCAGAGGGGGTCGAAATCCGCCGCTGTGCAGACTACGGGCCCGCAACCAAGGTGCTGGGCGCGGTAAAGGAGTTTCAGGGACAGGACGTGGACATCCTCTTTGGCGATGACGACTGGTATTACCGTCGCTACTGGGCCGCCAAGTTTCTTGCCGCCAAGACACGCCATCCCGGCTGCGCCATCGCCATGCGCGGGATGGAGGCCAGCACCGTCTCTGACGCCAGTGCCGCACGCGACCTGCAACCGCGCGCCCAAAGACGCTGGCGCATCACCGATATGGAATTTCAACTGCTCTACCTGCTGCGCCAGTTGCGCCACGGCAAAGACGTGCTGGAGCCGGGCCGCCGGGTATTTCGCCGCTCTGGTTATGTGGATATCTTCGAGGGCTGCTGCGGCGTGCTGGTGCGCCCCGAGATGTTCGACGACGTGGTCTTTGACATCCCTGACGTCGCCTTCAGCGTCGATGACATGTGGCTTTCCGGCATGCTTGCGCGCAAGAATGTCCCGATCTGGCTGCGCGCAAATACCCGCGAGCCGGAACAGACAGAGGCCGAACTCGAAGCGCCGCTGGTCCGCTCTGTCGTGGGCGGCATGAACCGCGAACAAGCCAACCGAGCCACCGTCAAATACCTGCGCGAAACCTATGGGATCTGGCCCTGAGCGCGAAACCTGCCTTTGCAGCTTCATCTTGGTGCAAATACTCCGGGGGTGTGGGGGCTGGCCCCCACCGGGTCGGATTTGCCAAGGCAAATTCGAAGACAGCTAGGCGATGACCGCGCCCAGATCTTCAGCACCCATCGCCATGAAATCCTGATAACGCATCCGCAGCGACGGCAGATCCTCGCGTCCAAACAAAACGCGCCGCCATGTTTCCAGCAGCATCGGCGCAAAATCGAACTCAGAGTCCAGGATCCGCTCTCGCTCTGCCGCCAGAAACGCGGGCGTTACCGTTTCCCAGTCCTGCACGATCACTACGGGCAGGTCATCGAAAAGGCTGTTGATCGGCAAGACAGGGATGACGGGCACAGAGCCCAGCAGGATCGCCTCCCATGTACGGTGGCAATCCATGCCGACGCCGCGCGGGCTCATGGTGAAGAAAAAACCAGAATTGCGCCTCCAACTGGCGGTGCGGGCCACCTGGTCGGGTTCGTAATAACAGGATGCCTCCGGCAGCGCCTTCACCACCTCTGCGCGATCCCCGTTGCCAATGGCGAAATGCCAGTTGCAATAGCCCTGCACCCGGCGTTGCGACAGATTCGGCGAGAGGGCGCGCACCAGATGCAGCACCTCTTCCTGCGCGCGCGCCGAGGCACTTGGCCCCCACTCGGGGCGGCGGTTACCGGCGATGGTGTGATAGTCCAGACCGATGGCCATGGGTGTCAGTTTGGGGTGGGCATAGGCCAGATTCTGCGCGTGCCAGTGGATCAGATGCGGGTGGCTCAGGATCTTTTTCAGAACCTTTTCCCCGACCACTTCTGCACTCACCGAGGGGTCCGCATCGCCTGTCACAAGGACAAAAGGCGACTCGATCTTGGGCAAGGCCCAGCGCGCAAAGTGCTTTACCGCCGTTACATGCACATAAATCCGCCCACCCGCCTGATGCGTCTTCAGCGCCGCGCGCGGCCAGCGTTTGGCGAAGTCATTGGGCAGCGGTTGGTGAGTTTCGCAGAGCTTCATCACCCCTTTGGAGCCAACAAAGAGACACGAGGTCTCGCCTTCCATCCGGTCCCGCTTGGCACTCTTTTCAAGCTGGCTGCGGCGGGTGTTGAACATCAGGACAATGTATCGCCATTTGCATGGAAGGTTGGAGCGGGCGGCGGGAATCGAACCCGCGTCTTTAGCTTGGAAGGCTAAGGTCTTACCATTACACAACGCCCGCATTGCGCATGAACGCATATTTCATAGCTCAAACGGGGTCAAGTGAGATATCCTTAAAGAGGTGCTGCCGCAGGGGCGATCTGTGAAATCCCTGCACAGAGAGTGATATTTTGGATAGAATGCAGTGTAAAAGACCGCTGCGTGAGGTCAGGAGAATGCGACATGGCCCATATTTCAAGTGACAGCGTGGTCCATGCGCTGCGCGGTGCTGTCATGGCAGGGGCGATTTGGCTTGTTTGTCTCGCACTAAGCCCGGCGCTTGCGCAAAAGATGTCAGCCAACGAAGAAGCATTGGTCGTTCAGACCTTCGAGATCACCCAAAACGCCCGCGATCTGTTTGTGCGCGGTGACTTTGACACAGCAGAAGAGATGTTCCGCGAGGTGGTCGATCTGCAACGCGCAAGCCCCGACCACTCGCCCCTGTCGCTGGCCGCTGCCCTGCATAATCTGGCGGCGACGCTGGCGGAATTGGGGAGGCTGACCGAGGCGGCCCCCCCTTGCGCAAGAGGCGTTGCAGTTGCGCCAGACCAATGGGGCGGTTGCCAATGCGCTGGTCAGTTCCCTGCAACTGCTTTCGACGATCCAGAACGATCTGGGGCACTATGCGCAGGCGCGCCAACTCTCGACGCGCGCGGTCGAGCTTGGCCTTGGGGGGCAAGGCGTGGACCCGGCCAATCTGATCCGCAACGTCGCGGCCCTTGCCTATCTGACCGCAACGGATGGCGATCTGGAAGGCGGCATCGCCCTGATCAATCAGGTGGTGCCGATGCTGGGCGATCTGCCCCCCGCCGATGTGGCGCGGGTGATCAATACGGTCGGGCGGCTGACCTCTATGACGGGCGATCTGGCCGCGGCCGAGACCTATTACCGCGAGGCCGTGGCACGCTCTGCCCGCCTGCCCGTGTCGTCCGCGTGGAGCGATGCGGACAAGGCAACGGTGCTGAACAATCTGGCCGCCTTGTTGCTGCAACAGGGGCGGCTGGACGAGGCAGAGGTCTTGTTCACTAAAGCCAATGAGACGCTTTTGGCAAGCGGTTTCACCCGGACGCCCCTGCGCGCCACGGTGCTTGACGGATTGGGCGAGGTGGCGCGCGCGCGCCAGCTTTACACCGAAGCCTTCGCGCATCAGAGCGAGGCACTGACCCTACGCCTTGCCAGCCTGCCCGACACCCATCCGGCGGTGGGCGCATCCCTGTCGAATATGGGGCTGACGTTGCTGTTTGACGGGCAGGCAGAGGCCGCGGTGGAGGCCTTGCAAAAAGCAGTAGAGATCCAGACCGTCAACGGCGACACCCTGCGAGAGGCCCGCGCGCGGATCAACCTGTCGGGCGCGCTGGCGGTGCTGGGACGGGGATCAGAGGCGGTTGTCTTGGCAGCACAGGCCAGCGAGGCGCTGGAACGGCGTCTGCCAAAGGGTCACCCAGAGCACACAGCCGCGCAATTCAATGTGGCTTGGCTGGCGCTGGCAGCAGGCCAGCCCGATCAGGCGATGACGCAGGCCCGATTGGCACTGGCGTCCTATCGCAACAGCGCGCGGCGCTTGGGGGCGGTTAATACGGTCGGCGCAGATCAGTTGCGCAGTGATCGCCGGCAGGTGCTGGCGCTGGTCTCTGCCCTTTGGGACGGCGGCGGGGAACCGGACGGGCAAACCGATCTGGCAGCGGCGTTCGAGGCGGCGCAATGGGCGCAGTCCTCTGCGGCGGGCCAAAGCGCGCGACGACTGGCGGCGCGCTTTGCCGCCGGAGAAGGTGAGATCGCAGATCTGGCACGGCGCAAGCAGGATCTGGTGAACCAGTGGCGCGCAATCGATCAACGCTATCTGGCGCAGGTGGCTCTGGCGCGCGCAGAGACAGCGCAAGAGGACGGTCTTGTGACGCGTGCCGCCGATCTGACCCGGCAGATCGATGCGTTGGACGCAGAGATCCTGACACGCTTTCCCGCCTATGCCGCGTTGACCCAACCCGGTGCGGTGTCCGTGGCACAGGTGCAGGCGCTGCTCGCCCCGTCAGAGGCGGTGTTGCTGCCGATCACGACCCCGGACGAGACCTATGTCTTTGCGATCACGTCAGATGCGGCGGTCTGGGCGCGCAGTTCCCTGACCGAGGTCACGCTGGACAGCGCCGTGCGTCGGGTGCGCGCCGATCTGGATGGCAGCGGTGTGCTGCGCGCGGGCGTGGCGTTAACCTCGTCGGTGGCAAAGCGCGGGCCAAGGTTCGACCGCACCGCCGCGCATGAGTTGTATCAACAGCTTTTCGCGCCGGTGGCCGAGGTTTTGAACACCCGGCAAACGGTCTTGGTCGTGCAAGAGGGCGCGCTGGCAGGCTTGCCTTTGTCATTGCTGGTTGCCTCTGCGCCCGAGGGCGAGGACAGCGACCCCGAGGCCCTACGCGCCACCGATTGGGTGATGCGCCATTTCGCGATCTCGACCCTGCCCAGCGTGTCGAGCCTTGTGACCCAGCGCCGCTATCGCAACCCGGTTCAACCGTCAGAGGCCTTTGCCGGGTTCGGCGATCCCACGTTTCAAAGAGCACAGGTCATCGCCACAGCCATGCCCCCGCAGAGCGTTTCCGCATTTTACACCCGTGGCCTTGCCGACCCCGCCGCCTTGGGCGCCCTGCCTCCGCTGCCCGGCACGCGGCGCGAAGTGCTGGCCCTTGCGCGCGCGTTGGATGCCCCCGACACGGCGGTGCGGCTGGGGGCCGAGGCGACAGAGACGGCAGTGAAATCGTCTGACCTGTTGCGCCGCGCCTCGATTGTGGCTTTTGCCACCCACGGGCTGGTGGCAGGCGATATCAGTGGCTTGGCCGAACCTGCGCTGGCGCTGACCGCCTCAGAGGTGACGGGGCTGTCGCTAAGCGCGGATTAAGTGATCCTGTCCGCCTGCAATACCGCCGCGCCGGATGGATCGGTGGGCGGCGAGGGATTGTCGGGGCTGGCGAGCGCATTTTTCTACGCAGGCGCAAGATCGCTGTTGGTCTCGCACTGGCCCGTGCGCGACGATGCAGCGGCCTGGCTGACACAGCATGCGGTCGAAACGGTGGCGCGCGAAGGCGTCAGCTATGGCGAGGCCCTGCGGCGTGCGATGCTGGACCTGATGCAGACAGAGGCGCTGCCGGGTGCGTTCCACCCCGCCGTCTGGGCCCCGTTTGCGGTGGTGGGCGCGGGATAAATCGGGCTGTTCGTCTGGGTTTGACCTGCTAGAGTTGGGCGACATCTGGCAGGGGTAATCGCGTGACGGACAACTTACACTCTCAGCGCTATGGCCGTGTCTGGCTGGATGCCTTTGGCCTTGATCCCAGCCTGATCCACGCCAATCACGGCTCTTACGGGGCGGTGCCACGCGATATTCGCGCCCGTCAGCGCGAGATACAGGACGAGGTGAACGGCAATCCCACAGGCTTTTTGCGCGCCGTTTATCCGGTGCGGATTCGCGAGGCGGCGGTCTCTGTGGCTGGCGTGTTGGGCGGGGATGCGCGCGATTGGGTGTTTGTCGAAAACGCCACGGCGGGGATGAATATCGTAATCGCGGGCTGCGGGCTTGGCCCCGGTGACGAGGTTCTGACCAGCGATCAGGTCTATGGTGCTGTGCGCAAAAGCCTTGCGCGGATGTGCGCGCGCAGTGGGGCCAGCGTGGTCGAGGTGGCGCTGCCGCTGCCCCTAGCCTCGTCAGACGATCTGTTCGAGCGGATCACAAGGGCCGTGACCCCGCGCACGCGTCTGGTGGTGCTGGATCATATTTCCTCGCCCAACGGGTTGGTGTTTCCGGTGCAGCGCCTGTGCGCGCATTTTCGCGCCATAGGGATCAGGACGCTTGTGGACGGGGCGCATGGGCCGGGCAGCGTGGATGTGGATGTTGTTGAAATCGGGGCCGATTATTACACCGCGAACATACATAAATGGCTGTCGGCCCCGCTGGGCGCGGGTGTGTTGTGGTGCCATCCCGATCATCAGGCGCGGCTCGAACCGCTGGTGGTCTCGCACGGGATTTACGACGGGTTTAACGCCGCCTTTGACTGGCCCGGCACCCGCGATCCAAGTGCGTGGCTGACTGTGCCCGTCGCCATTGGGTTTCACCAAGAACAGGGCGGGGGCGCGTTGCGCGCGCGCAATCATGCGGTGGCTTTGGCGGCAGGGCATCAGATCGCAGAGGAATTCGGGACGGTTCTGGCAGGCCCAGACACGATGGTCGCGTCAATGGTGGCGCTGCGTCTGCCGGGGGATCAGTTGAGCCCGACGGACTGTCATGCCTTGCAACATCGGATGCAGGTGGAACAGGGCGCGGTGGTGGCGTTCATGCCTGCAAGCGGGGCCACATGGCTGCGCCTGTCCGCGACGATCTATTCCGAGGTCGAGGATCTGATCGAGGCGGGACGGCGGGTGTTTCGCGCGATGCGTTAGGCGGTTTAGAGCCGCGTTGTTTGCAGTTTTTCCAGCAGATCCAGCAGAATTTCCATCTGATCCTTGCCAAACTCGGCCTCAAGACGGGCAAAGATCGCGTTGCTTTCGGCGGCATGTTCGCGGATCAGGGCAAGGCCCTTGTCGGTGATGGTGACGATGGATTTGCGCCGGTCTTTTTTGCCCGGCGCACGCAGCAGCAGCCCGTCTGTTTCCATTGCGTGCATGATCCGCGTCAGGCTGGGCAGCAGCAGGCAGGCGGCCTGCGCGATGGCGGTTTGCTCGATAGGGCCGGATTCGGCCACGACCCGCAGCACGCGCCATTTTTGTTCGGAAATCTGGCTGCGTGACAGCATATCGCGCACCGGCTCCATCACCGTTTCGCGCGCGCGCAGCAGGGCGATGGGCAGCGAACGTTCAGTCTTGCGCAGGATCGTCTTTGGATCGGTGGGTGTGTCGGTCATATCAGCCTTGCCTCGGGTTAAGGGAGGTTAGGCGATATGTAGCTTTGTTGACAAGTTAAGCAATGCGCAGACCCTCCCCCGCGTATGCCCTACCCTGCATAGCCAAAGACCCTTGGCAGGAACAACACGATCCCCGGCACCAGCACAAGCGCCAGCAGGGCCACCAGCAGGACACCAAGGAAAGGCCAGATCTCGCGAATGATCTCGGACAGGGGAATGCGGGTGACGGCATTGATGACGAACAGCAAGATCCCATAGGGCGGGGTGATCAGGCCGATCATGCAATTGACGACGGCGACGACTCCGAAATGGACCAGATCGATGCCCAACTCTCGGCAGGTGGGCAGAAACAGCGGGATGATGACCAGAATGATCGTCGTCGCGTCCAGCACACAGCCGAGGATCAGCAGGATCAGGTTCACCGCCAGCAGAAACATCAGCGGGTGAATATCAAGGCCGACAAGCTGTTGGGCAAGGATATTGGGGATGTTTTCGGAGGCGACCACAAAGTTCAGGATCAGTGCGCCCCCGATGACCAGACCGACGGCGGCGGAGGACCGCGCGCTGTCCACGAGGATGCGGTAGAGGCCAGCGAAAGAGAGGGCGCGGTAGAACAAGGCGGCCAGGACCAGCGCGTAAAAGGCGGCAACGGCGGCGGCCTCTGTCGGGGTCGTCACGCCTCCGTAAATGCCATAGAGCAGGATCGCGGGCATCAGCAGCGCGGGGAACGCGTTGACGGTGCGGCCGGGCAGTTCGCGCAGGGGGACCGGATCATCAAGGCCAAAGCCCTTGCGATAGGACAGCCATGTGTTCATCCCCATCAACACAGCACCCATCATCAAGCCGGGCAGGATGCCACCAAGGAAGAGGTAGCCAATCGAGGTGTTTGACACCAAAGCGTAAAGCACCATGGGGATCGAGGGCGGAATAATCGGGCCAATGGTGGCGGACGCAGCCGTGATGGCGGCGGAATAGCCGCGCGTGTAATGGCCGCTTTTGGTCATCATGCCGATGATGATCTTGCCGATCCCCGCCGCATCCGCCACGGCAGAGCCGGACATGCCCGAAAAGATCAGCGAGGCAACCACGTTGACATGGCCAAGCCCGCCACGAAACCGCCCCACAAGGGCGATGCAAAACCCCAACAGGCGGTCGCTGATGGTGCCCGCGTTCATAATGTTCGCGGCGACGATGAACAGGGGCACAGCGAGCAGGATAAAGCTGTTGTATAGCCCATCCATCAGGACTTTGCCCGCGATTCCAACGCCCTGCCCGGTCGCCGTGAGATACACCAGCGACGAGATCAGGATCGCATAGGCAATCGGCGCGCCGATCCCGGCGAGCAGAAAGAGGGTGACGAGGCAGGCGAGGAACTCAACGGTCATGGGCGGTCTCGTCGTAGTCTTCGGCATCCGCGACACCATATCGGAAGGCGTGATAAACCGCGTAGGCATAGCGCAGGGCGACGGCGATCAGGAACAGCATGTAGACGGAATAGATGTCGCGCATCCGGATCCAGTCGCCAAAGACATGGGACAGCGTTGCGGTCTTTTTCAGGCGCAGGATGTAGAATTTCGCCCATGTGGGTTCGATGGAAATGACCATTGCCACACAGATCACAACGCCTGCGATGATGACAAACCAGCGGCGGATCGCGGGGCGGACGTGGTAAAAGAGGATGTCAAAGGTGACGTGATCGCGGTCCTTGACGATGAACGCATTGCCCCAGAAGACCAGCCAGATCCACATGAGCAGACAGAATTCCAGCGTCCAGCCGTAAAGGCTGGGGTCAAGGATGGGAAAGCTTTCGGCCAACCATGGCAGCCGCGCCGAATAGCGCACGACGATTTGCAGGATAAACGTCAGGAACATGGCCGCCATCATTGCAGCGGCGACGGCCTCGACCGTATGCCGAAAGCTGGCCTGAACAGGTTTCATATGGGATTTCCGGCAGTTACGAGAGGTGCGAAGGGGCGGTTTGGCCCCTTCGCGGATGATTGGATCTAGTTACCGAGCGCGTTGATCTTGTCCAGAACACCCTCGGGCCATGAGGCCGCGAATTCGGACCCGACATATTGCGCCTGCACATGGCTGCGGAAGGCGGCCAGATCGGGCTCGTAGATCGCAAGGCCCTTTTCCTCAAGGAAGGCGACCAGATCGGCCTCTTTCTGCAACTGCGTCACGCGACCGCTTTCGGCGGCTGCGTCAGCGGCGGCTTGCACTGTGGCCTGCTGATCGGCGCTCAGACCGTCCCAGACAGCCTTGGAAAACGCGACATAGTTCAGATCGACCAGATGCGAGGTCAGGGCGATCTGGTTGGTCACCTCGTAGAATTTCGCATCCACCACTGTTGGCAAGGGGTTGTCCTGACCGTCGACCGATCCTGTCTGCAGAGCTGTGTACACTTCGGTAAAGGCCATCGGTGTCGGGTTTGCGCCCAGCGCCTTGCCAAGGAATTGCCATGCATCGGTGCCGGGCATCCGCAGGTTCACACCGGCCAGATCGTCGGGGGTCATGACGTTAAGCTCTTCCTTGGTCTGGCGCAGGTTCACGTGGCGGCGACCGAGGTACATGACGGACAGCAGCTTGACACCCAATTCATCCTCGACGGTTTTCTTGAACGGATCCATCAGCGGATCGTTGAACACGGCGACCTGATGCGCGGCGTCCTGATGCACATAACCGGTTGCAAAGATGGAAAACTCTGGAAAGAACTGCGCAAGTTCCTGCGCCGAGGCGATGGACATTTCAAGGTCACCCGAGGCAATCGCCTCTAGTTCAGAGTTCTGCGCGATCAGCGAGCCGTTGTAATGCGGCTGATAGGTGGCGAATGCGGCTACGGCGGGCGCGAAAACTTCGGCCAAGGCGACAGAGCGCTGGTCGGTTTCAGAGGCTGGCGTGGACATGCGCAGGGTGATCATGTCAGCGGCAGAAGCCGGAAGGGCCAGTGCCACGGCGGTCAGAGCAGCAAAGCTGCGGCGGGTCAGTTTAAGGGTCATCGTGTCTCCTCCTCACAATGTGCGGGTTTTTATCCGCGGGTTTCAAAGGGGTAAGCCTTTGGAATTGGTGTTAAAGTCCCAGCGCCCGACGTCGCGCGCTTTCGATATGGTCGTGCAACGCGATTATGGCACGCTTGGCGTCCCTGTCACGCAGAGCCGCGATGACAGCAAGATGTTCGTCCAGCACCGAAACCACCAGATCCGGCAGCATCCGCGTGTCAGAATTGCGGATCAGCCGGATTTTGATGGCGTTGATGCGGTGAATGTCAGAGATGATCTGATTGTCCAGCCGGTCAATGATCAGGTCGTGAAAGGCCCAGTCGATCAGCTGCGCACGGGTCAGGATATCGGGCGTCACCCCTGCCGCCGCCGCATCGCGCACCTCGCGGTGTTCGGCCTCAAGCCGGGCGATATCGGCGTCGGTGGCACTGGCACAGAATTGCGAAATCGCCTCTCCCTCGATGATGCGGCGCAGTTGAAAGGCGTTGCGCACGAGGTCAAGGTCGATGGTGAGAACTTGCAGACCGCGCTTTGGCACGGCCTCGATCAGACCGTCCGCCTCAAGGCGCGGGATCATCTCGCGGATCGCGCCCAGCGGCATTCCCGTCAGTTCGACCAACTCGCGCTGCGAGACAAACTGACCGGGATGCAGATCCTGCGCCAACAGCTTTTGCGTAAAGCTGGAATAGGCGCAATCGCGCAGCCGCGGGTCTTTTGCCTCTGCATTAGCCATCGGCATCACTGAGCAGATCATGCGCCCTTGCGCCGGCAAGCGTCCCGGGATCAAGCGCCACCAAAGGCGCGCGCAGGCGATCCCAATCCGGGTTGCTGGTGGCCTTGGCCACCAAAGCCTTGAGCATTGGCATCACCGGATTGGACAGCACATAATTGACCTCTGCCGTCAGCGCGGGATCTTCTGTGCCAGTCTCGAAAATCCGCAACACCCGCTTTGGGTAAAGGTTCGCCATACCACAGATCGACCCCGCACCGCCAATGGCAACAGCGCGATGCAGCAGGCGTTCATCCCCGGTCAGGACGGGCAGTTTATTATGCTCTAGCAGGGTCTTGGCATTGTCCCAAACGCCAGAACTGTCCTTGATCGCGGCCACGCGGTCGCCAAAGGTCGCAACGATGCGATGCACCAGATCAACCGACAGCGGCACGCGGGTGACCTGCGGAATGTGATAGAGGATAAAGCGGGTCTGGGCGTCGGTCGCCTCAAAGATCTCTTTAAACCAGCCAAACAGACCCTCGTCGCTGGCATCGCCAAAGTAAAAGGGCGGCGGCAGCAAGAACTGCGTGATGCCAGAGGCGCGGCCCTGTTCGACCTGCGCGGCCACATCCGCGACAGCGGTGCCATAGACGCCCAGCACGATTCTAGCCGGGTCGATCCCCTTGGCGATCAGCGCGTCGATGCCAAGGCGCCGCTCTGCGAGCCCGACAGAGGCCCCCTCGCCCGTGGTGCCAAACAGCGTGACACCGTCAACGCCCGCGTCCATCATGTTGCGCGCATGATCGCCCAGCATGGCGCTATCAAGCGCACCATCGGCCTGAAACGGCGTCACCAGAGCCACTGAAATTCCAAATCGCGCCATATCTCAACCCTCTTCGCAAACTGCCCTAAATTGTGGCAAGCTGCCTGAATACCAGAATCATCTTTCCTGTCATCTCTAACATGTTACTGACTGCACCAACATGTAAACCCGTTGTCTTGTCCTTTATTTTCCCTGTCGGAGTCTCTCGTTATGCCCCGTATACTCTGTGCCGGTCTGATCGCCGCCGATCTGTTGTTTGACGTGGCGACCCACCCAGACAAAGGATCAAAAAACCGCGCGACGGGATCGCGGATGATCGGCGGGGGCGGCGCGCGCAATGCGGCTGTGGCGATTGCCCGGCTTGGCGGACAGGCCAGTCTGGCCGGGGCCATCGGCGCGGATGCGCTGGGGGAGTTCATTCAGGGAACACTGGCAGATCATGGGGTCAAGACCGATTTCCTGCGGGTTCTGCCGGGGGTACGTACGGCCAGTTCCGCCATTCTGATTGCCCCGGATGGCGAGCGCACAATCATCAACCACCGCGAAGACGTGCTGTTTGACGGCGGCGTCACGCTGCCCGACCCCTTTCCCTTTGACGCGGTGCTGACCGATACACGCTGGCCACAGGGCGCGGCCGAACTGATGCAGGCGGCGCGACGTGCAGGCAAACCGGGGGTGATGGATGCAGAGGCCCCGGTGCTGCACGCCCGCGCGGCCTTGGAAAGCGCCAGCCATGTGATCTTTTCAGAGCAGGGCCTGCGCGACTATGCAGGAGGGTGCGACGCGGCAGCGCTGTCGGGGGCCGCCAAGCGTCTGGGAGTCTGGGTGGCCGTGACACGCGGACCGTTGCCGGTTCTGTGCCATGACGGCGATCTGGCCAGCGAAGTCCCCGGATTTCCTGTGCAGGCGGTCGATACATTGGGGGCCGGTGATGTCTGGCACGGCGCGTTTACCCTGGCGCTGGCACGGGGGATGAGCGCGACACAGGCGGTGCGTTGGGCAAATGCAGCGGGCGCGTTGAAGGTTTCGCGACGCCCCGACCAGCCGCCGTTGCCAGATGCAAAAGAAGTCGAGGATTTGCTAGCTCGGGCCTAGCTCGGGCCTAGTTTGGGCCTGGCTCGGGCCTGTCTTTGCGCGCCGCCCGATCCTCCCCCGTGCGTCTCGCCCCACCAGCACACCACCCGCAGGCTTGTGTTGCACGGGAAAACCACTAAAAACCGGGCATCGCCGCAAGAACGGAACTGCCCATGGCCCTGCCGACCCTGACCCAAGACCCCCACCGTGTGACCGAACACCGAGAGAAAGTGCTGGAGGTTGCGATCGGGCGTGAAGTGCGCAATTTCCGGCGCAAACAAGAGATCACGGTGGCTGAATTGTCCACCAGCACCGGCCTGTCCATCGGAATGTTGTCCAAGATCGAGAACGGCAATACCTCGCCCTCGCTGACCACGCTGCAAACGCTAGCCAATGCGCTGTCAGTGCCGCTGACCGCCTTTTTCCGCGGCTTTGAAGAGGCGCGGATGGCGGTGCATACCAAGGCGGGCGAAGGCGTCGAGCTGGAACGCGCCGGCACGCGCGCCAATCACCAGTACAATCTGCTGGGCCATATCGGGGCAAATTCCAGCGGCGTGATCGTCGAACCCTATCTGATCACCCTCTCTGCGGAATCCGACATCTTTCCCACCTTTCAGCACGGCGGGATCGAGACGATCTATATGCTTGAAGGCGAGGTCGATTACCGCCACGGCGAGTCTGTCTATCCTTTGAAACCGGGGGACACCCTGTTTTTTGACGCCGATGCCCCGCATGGTCCCGAAGTGCTCATCAAACTGCCCGCGAAATATCTGTCGGTGATTTGCTACCCTCAGACCGCCTGACGTCAGCCCAGAGAGGGCGCGCGCGCCCTAGACATGCCCGCGTTCAGGCCCTCTAGTGCCGCAAACAATCGCGACCGCGAAGGGGACAGGCATGCAATTTCATCTCAACGGCTACAAATCCGGTGATCCGGACATTGCAGAACCGCAAGAGGCGCGCGCTGACACCCCGCCAAAAGAGGTCGATGTGCTGATTGTCGGCTGCGGTCCTGCGGGGCTGACGCTTGCAGCACAGCTTTCGGCCTTTCCCGATATCACCACCTGCATCGTCGACCAAAAACCGGGACCGTTGCAGGTCGGGCAGGCCGATGGCATCGCCTGCCGCACGATGGAGATGTTTCAGGCCTTTGGCTTTTGCGAAAAGGTTCTGCGCGAGGCCTATTGGGTCAACGAAACCACTTTCTGGAAACCGGACGCGCAGACCCCGGCCCATATCGCACGCACCGGGCGCATTCAGGACACCGAAGACGGGTTGTCCGAAATGCCCCATGTG
>CALGTJ010000590.1 GCA_937901435.1 uncultured Rhodobacter sp.
TTACGCTACCGCCGCCATCACACACCCTCGCCTCGATGAATAATCCGGGCTAAAGAATTTGGGGATTGCGAGGGCTGCGGGCCGGATGCGGTTGTGGAATTTGCGCCGGGGACAATCCGGCCAAGGCGTTGGGTGTGATCAGGCGGGCTATTGATGGCGGGCCAATTGACAAGGCGGTTTTGCTGACAACAAGTAGGTTTATGAGAACAGGCTTTCCCTACGCACGCGCCGGACAGACGATTGGTCTGCTTGGCGGGTCTTTTGATCCGGCCCACGGGGGGCATGTGCACATCACGCGAGAGGCGCTTAAACGGTTTGGGCTGGACCGGGTCTGGTGGCTGGTCAGCCCCGGCAATCCGTTGAAACACGAGGGCCCTGCCCCGCTGGAACGACGCATGGCGGCGGCGCGAAAGCTGATGCAACACCCAAGGGTTGTTGTCAGTGATATCGAAACGCGGCTTGGCACGCGCTACACCGCGCAGACCTTGGCCGCGCTACAAAAGCGCTATCCGGGCGTCCGGTTTGTCTGGCTGATGGGGGCGGATAACCTGACATCGTTTCACCACTGGGACCAATGGCGCAGGATCATGGCGACTATTCCGATCGGCGTTCTGGCCCGCCCCGGCGACAGAATTGCGGCGCGGATGTCCAAGGCTGCGACACACTATCGCGACAGACAGTTGAAAGGGCGGAACTCTATGCTTTTGGCGCGATCCGAGGCACCATGCTGGTGCTTTTTGAATGTACCCATGGTAGATTTGTCGTCAAGCGCGATCCGGGCCAAAGGTGATTGGGTCAGGTGAGGCTTTTTTATTGATTAAAACAAGGTTAACTTGCCGGAATGAGTAGGGTGGGAAAAACGACTGGGGTCACACGTCGGTTTGTGCTGGGGGCTTTGCTTGGCGGTGTGGCCGGGCAAGTGATGGCCAATGCGCCGCTGACCTCTATGCGGCCTATTCCGCGGGGTGGCACGGCCTTGGTGCCGGGCAAAAGCGCGGTTCCAAGTCTTGATGAAATTATCTCGCAATCGCAACTCAGCGGTGAGATCAGCTTTGTCGTGGCGGATGCGCGCACAGGCGAGATCCTTGAATCGCGCGCGCCGTTAAAGGAGTTACCACCGGCGAGCGTGACCAAATCCATAACGGCGCTTTATGCGCTGGATGTTTTAGGCACGGGGCATAAATTTCGCACGCGCCTGGTTGCGACAGGGCCGATTGCCGGGGATCGCATCGACGGCGATCTGGTGCTGGTCGGCGAAGGTGATCCGACGCTGGACACCGATGCGCTGGGGGATCTGGCCGCGCGGCTGCGCGAAAAGGGGATTCGTCGGATCAGCGGGAATTTTCTGGTTTATTCAAACGGGATCCCGTCGATTGACTCGATTGACCCCGACCATCCGGTCCATGCGGGATATAACCCTGCGGTGTCCGGGCTGAACCTGAATTACAACCGCGTGCATTTTGAATGGAAGCGGCAGTCAAGCGGATATGCGGTCAGCATGGATGCACGCGCCAGACGTTATAATCCGGCGGTCAGTGTGGTGAATATGCGCGTGGTCGACCGGGCCTTGCCGGTTTACACCTATGCCAGTTCGGGCGGGCAGGACGAATGGACGGTAGCGCGCCGCGCGCTTGGGCAGGATGGCAGCCGTTGGTTGCCGGTTCGCAAGCCAGAGCTTTATGTGGCGGATGTGTTTCAGACGCTGGCGCGCGCGCAGGGCATCCCCCTGCCCCGGCCCCGAATTGCGACGCAACTGCCCAAGGGCAAAGTGCTGTTCGAACATCGCAGCGAAGAGTTGCGAGAGATCATGCGGGACATGCTGAAATGGTCAACGAATCTGACCGCAGAAGTGGCTGGACTGGCGGCGAGTTCGGTCAAAGGTGTGCGAGCCCGCACGCTGCGCGCCTCTGCGAATGAAATGACCACTTGGGCGCGCAGAGAGCTAGGGACGTCAAAGGCAAGATTTGTGGACCACTCCGGGCTTGGCGACGCGTCACGGATTTCGTCCTCGGACATGGTGAAGGCCCTGACCAAAGTGCACCCGCGCGGAACGCTGGCCAGCCTGCTAAAGACGATACCGATCCGCACGGCCAAGGGCGAAGTGATCGAAAAACACCCGGTCAAGGTTGTGGCAAAAACCGGAACCCTGAATTTCGTCAGCAGTCTGGCGGGCTACATCACGGCCACCGATGGGCGCAAACTGGCCTTTGCGATCTTTACCGCCGACATGCCGCGGCGCGCAAAGATCACCGCAGCGGATGGCGATATGCCCGAAGGCACTGCCCTGTGGAACCGGCGATCCAAGAGGGTGCAGATGGAACTGCTAAAGCGGTGGGGCACGGCCTACACAGCCTAGAATTGGACAGGTTAAAGCGTCAGATGCCGTGCCCGCGCGCCCCGTTCGATGGCGGCGGCATGCAGGCGGTCGATGCTGAACTGATAGCGGATCTCTGCGAGAAGTTGCAGTTCCTGTTCGCCCAGCAATCCATCGGCGGCGGCCACGTCACAAGCCAGCGCATAGGCGGTCTCGAACAGGCGCTCTGGCAGCGCGCTTTTGATCAGACCGAAAAATGCATCCAGACCGTCCTCTTCTTCGAGCAGGTCAAAGACGGCTGTCGACACATGTTTCAGGCGATCCTTGTCATAGCTGCCAAACACCGGCAGGTGATCGACGATGGATTCAATTGACACCAGTTCAGCGGTGCGGATGGTCGAGTCGCTGGCCGAAATGGCAATCATCACCGCGACAAGACTGTCTTGGGGGGAAAAAGAGGCGTTTTCTTCGGTCAACGGGGGATCCCTTCAGGTCTGATGGGCACAACATATTGACCTGACATCCCCCCGGCAATAGGGAGTGGCCTGCTTGGGGCGATGTGCTCCTTTAATTCTGTGCCCGAAAACCGAGAGTTTTGATCATGTCCAATCTGCGCGACGCTGCAATGAGTTCTAAGGCCTGGCCCTTTGAAGAAGCGCGCCGGTTGTTGAAACGCTTTGACAGCAAACCGCCGGAAAAGGGTTATGTGCTGTTTGAAACGGGTTATGGCCCCAGCGGACTGCCCCATATCGGCACCTTTGGCGAGGTAAGCCGGACCACGATGATCCGCCGCGCCTTCGAGGTGATTTCGGATATTCCCACCCGGCTGATCTGCTTTTCTGACGATCTGGACGGGATGCGCAAAATTCCGGGGAATGTGCCTAATTCTGAAAGCCTGCAAGAGCATTTGCAGCGCCCGCTGACCAACGTGCCGGATCCTTTTGGCACGCATGACAGCTTTGGCGCGCATAACAACGCGATGCTGAACCGCTTTCTGGATACCTTTGGGTTCGAGTATGAGTTCATCAGCTCGACCGAATTCTATCGCACGGGTCAATTCGACGAGGTGCTGCTGCGCGCGGCGGAACGTTATGACGATGTGATGGCGGTGATGTTGAAATCGCTGCGCGAGGAACGTCGCGAGACCTATTCGATTTTCCTGCCGATCCACCCAGAGACCGGTCGGGTTCTGTACGTGCCGATGAAGCATGTGGATGCTGTGAACGGCACCGTGACCTTTGACGACGAAACGGGCCGCGAATTCACGCTGCCGGTGACCGGCGGCAATGTGAAATTACAGTGGAAGCCAGATTTTGGCGCGCGTTGGGCCGCGCTGGATGTGGATTTCGAGATGTACGGCAAGGATCATTCGACCAACACGCCGATCTATGATCGGATCTGCGAGATCCTTGGCGGCAAGAAGCCAGAGCATTTCACCTATGAACTGTTTCTGGATGCGGATGGGCACAAGATTTCGAAAACGTCCGGCAATGGCGTGTCGATTGACGAATGGCTGACCTATGCCGCGTCGGAATCGCTGTCGTATTTCATGTATCAAAAGCCAAAGACCGCCAAGCGGATGCATTTTGACGTGATCCCCAAGGCGGTCGATGAGTATCACCAGCAGTTGCGCGCCTACGTCGATCAGGACGACGCGAAACGGCTGGCCAATCCGGTGTTTCATATCCACGGCGCAGATGTGCCAGCGTCCAATCTGGTGGTGCCCTTTGCGATGCTGCTGAACCTCGCTTCTGTGTCCTCGGCAGAGGACAAGGGGCAATTGTGGGGCTTTATCCAACGCTATGCGCCTGATGCGTCTGCGGAAACGCACCCGGATCTAGACGCGGCGGCCGGGTTTGCCGTGCGGTATTACAACGACTTTGTGAAACCTGCCAAAGTGTTTCGTGCGCCCGACGCGATGGAACGCGCGGCATTGGATGATCTGCTGGCACGGCTCAAGGTCTGGGACGGCGGGCTGGACCCGGAAGAGTTGCAGTCGATGGTGTTCGCGGTTGGCAAGGATCACGGGTTCGAGCCGCTGCGCAATTGGTTCACCGCCCTTTACGAGGTGCTGCTGGGGGCGTCGCAGGGGCCAAGGTTTGGCGGGTTCATCGCGCTGTACGGCGTCGATGAGACCATCGCGCTGATCGAGGCGGGGCTGGCGGG
>CALGTJ010000591.1 GCA_937901435.1 uncultured Rhodobacter sp.
ACAGCGGCGTCCCAAGCAGCAAGCGCTTCGGCAAAGGTCAATTGTGTCGCGACGTTGCTATCCAGAACGCGGTGAGATTCATCGAGCCATTTGGTCAAAAACGTGGGCATCGAAGCCTCGGCGACACTGGGATCGCCACCAAGAAAGCCGACTTCCTGCATCGCTGCGCACAGAACCAAGGCCATCTGCGGGTCATACCGGTCCATCTGCGGACCCACGCGGCCATAGATATCTTGCACACGGGGATCAGGGAGCTGGCTTTTCGCAGGAGGATAGAAGTCGCCGTCAGGGCCAGCGTTTTCCGTCAGGCACAGGTTTGGATCCTCAAGACTGATAGTCGCGCCGGGACTAAGCTCAGCAATCGCCAGCTGCGGAACCTGCGTTACGATGGCCCAATCCAAAGCTGCCATGGCGCGCGCTTGCGTCAGACCAAGTTGCCCAAACCGTGCCTGACGATCCTTGTGATCCTGAGTGGCGACAATGCCTTCATCCGCCCAATAGCCCCAGTTGACCACGGTCACGGGACGGCCTTGGGCGCGCTCCACCTGTGCTGCCGAATCCGCAAACGTCGACCCTGCCGCATAGTTTCCCTGCCCTGCCATGCGCGAGAAGCTTTGTAGGGACGAGAAAACCAAACCGAAGGCGGACATATAATCGGCAAAGATGTCAAACGCTGCCTCGGTCACATCAAGCTTTGCCGTCAGCGCTGTATCGAGCTGCTGCGCGTTCATCCGCGCAATCGACGCATCCGACAATCCAATCGCCGACAGCACTACCCCGTCGATGCGGCCATATCGGTGCAATATCTCGTCCCGCGCAGTTGCCAGTGCCGCCGCATCTCGTGCATCGGCCTGGATATAGACTGGTTCGGCACCAGAGGTGGCACAGCTCCGCAAATGTCCCCTGATCCTATCATCAAGAGGGCTCCGCCCGAGCCAAATCACCTGGGCGTTCGCAGTCCTAAGCACATGCCTTGTCCAAATGCGCCCGACCCCGCCTGCGCCGCCAATCACGACATAGACATGCTCGGATTTGTAAGGTGAATCGGCTTGCGGCAATGCCTGCAACCGCACGAGCGCAAGGCGAAACGGCTGCCCCGACCGCAACACGATGTTGGGCGCGCCACTGATTTTGCGGGCATGCGTCAGTGCATCGTCGGTGTCGACGCATGTGACCGACCAATGTGGGTATTCATTGGCCAACGCACCAAAGAGCCCATGCAGGCTCGCGCCTTGTCCAATCTCTGACGTAGGTGCACATGGCACTGCACGGGACGTGACCAACCGGATGCTCAAGTCCTGCACCTCTGCGCCCGCTTTCAGAAGCTCTTGCAGCAACCAAAGCAGCTTGTGGCACAAGAGGCGCTCGTAACTGACCCCTGAAAATTTTGCGTCACAAATTAGCGTAAAGCCCTGATTTGCAACGATTGCCTCTGCAAGATCCGGAGTGTTACCCAAATCCTCTGGGGTGATCTCCAATCCTCGAGTGGCCGCTTCGGTCCATGGGAGCGGCTGCCAGACCGGCAAGAACGCATGGGTCGTGCCCGTGGGTATCGCGGTGCGCGCAGTGACACCACGCAGAGCCACACAGGTTGTGCCGTTAGCGTCTCGCAGGTCAATGTTCAGCCCCATTTTGGTCCCATCTGAGAGCGTTTTGGGCGCAGTGAGAACTGCGGTGCATTCCGCCGGCAGAGTCCGAAGGAACGTGATTGCATCAACACTGTAAGGAACCGTGGGCCTGGTCGTTTCGGTGTCAAACCCCACGGCGGCCTGAACAGCAGCATCCAGCAGGGTCGGCTCCAGCGCTGCCGGGATATCCGCGCCCGAGCAAAGGGTGGCAAGAATACGGTCAGTACCAACTGACAGAGCTTTGAGCGCTTGGAAATGTGGTCCGAGGGCAATGCTTTGCGACGTCAGAGCCCGGTAAATCTCTGTCGGTGCGAGGTCTCGCACAACTTCGCCTGCGGCCTCCGTAATTTCATCCACAGGGCCCGCAGCCGTCACGGTTGCCCTTGCCACGGTGTCTGAACCAGCGGTCACTATAACGTCCGCGCCTTGACGGGTTATCGTCAGGTCAGCCGCCAATTCGGCCGTAATTGGGCGCAAGAAAGTTAGGTCCTGCAAAGCGAATGATCCTTTGCCGTCCAGAGCAGCTCTGATAATCTCTGGAAGACTAAATCCAGGCAGAGTTGGTTGCCCCCCGACCACATGATCCATCAAAAGCGGGCTGATAGCCGGGACGCAAACGCGAACGGCACCTTCATCCGGTGTGCAGGTGAAACGCAGTGCTGGCTCTGCGGCCTTTGGCGCTTCACCCACCCAATAAGCTGCCCGGTCAAGCGGTGTCACAGGAAGGGCGATCCGGCGAGGTGTGTCACCTGCAAACACATCGCTCAGCGTCGGGCTCCGCCCTGCAAGGAATCCTCGCGCGAAACTGCAGTCGTCTACATCAGGCTGGTCTTGGCAGGCCAACCAAGACTCGAGGCCATCCACAAGATCGCCAATATCCCCTGCCACGAACGCGATCCGTTTTTCAAAATGACCTCGCCCCGCCAAAAGCGTGTAAGCTACATCGCCCAGAACGGCATCCGGGGTCGAGTGTGCCCAATCGCACAGCGCCATCGCCAATCCGCGAAGGCTCCCTTCGGACCGGGCCGATAGACAAACTGGGTAGGTGGCCTTTGTGTAACTCGGCTCTGCCGCGTCTGGCGCTTCGGCGAGAATCACATGGGCGTTCGTACCGCTTGCCCCGAAAGAGCTCACGCCACCAACGCGGCGCGGTTTCGCAGGCCAAGGCTGTGTCGCGGTTGGAACCGCGAAACCCTGCCCCTCAAGATCCACGCGAGGATTGACTTGGTCAAAGAATAAGTTCGGAGGGATCTGCCCCGCCTTAAGGCTGAGCGCCAGTTTCTGAAGCCCAGCAACCCCCGCCGCGAACTGTGTGTGACCAATGGCGGGCTTCACTGAAGTGAGCCAGATCGGATCTGCCCCTTGCCCACGCGCGAGGGCCTGCGCCAGAGCATCGAACTCAATCGGGTCACCGAGGGCTGTGCCGGTTCCATGGGTCTCGATCATGCCAAGCTCGGTTGGATCAACCCCGGCCCGCGCGTAGAGATCTTCCAGCAAAGCTGCCTGCGCCTGACCACTTGGCGCGGTTATGCCGTTGGTCTTGCCGTTTTGGTTGATCTGCGAGCCTAGGATCACCGCATCAATCGGATCGCGATCGCGCAACGCATCAGCAAGCCGCTTGAGCAGCACGACACCGGCGCCCTCGCCCGGCACAAAGCCGTCGGCGCGTTTGTCGAAGCTATAGCTCTGTCCAGTCGGTGAAAGCATCCCCGCCTTGTCTGCGGAAAGATAGAGCTTGGAAGTTGCCTGCACGAAGACGCCACCGGCAAGGGCCATGTCCAACTCTCCCGCGCGCAACTGCGTGCAGGCGCTATGGACCGCCACAAGCGAGCTGGAGCAAGCCGTGTCGATGGCAATGGCGGGACCTTGCAGGTCAAGATAGTAAGCGATGCGGGCTGGAATCACCGAGGCCATGTTTCCCCAGAGTGACTGAGCCGAGGGACTGTCTAGGAAAAGCTCTTGGTAATCGCCGCCGCAGCAGCCGACAAAAATCCCGCAGCGGGTACTTTGGGCAGCATCTCCCGCATAACCGGCGCGTTCCAGGGCGTGCCAGCATTCCTCAAGGAAGATCCGCTGTTGCGGATCCATATAGCGCGCCTCTGCGCCCGAAATGTTAAAGAATGTTGGATCAAATTGATCGATTTCATCCAGAAAGCCGCCGTTGCGACAAGCAACAGTTTCTGGGAGAGCCCAGCGTGCAACCGGCCCCACACCGGGGCGCGCGTTGGCTATCGTGTCCCAATAGGCAGAAAGATCTGTCGCCCCTGCATAACGCCCGCTCATACCAATGATGGCGATGGCATCATCGTTACCTGGCGTGGTGTCAGTTGTTTTGACTTGGGCTGGCGTTGGGGCCAGCGCACCAATATGCGACTCGAGCGCCGCTAGGGTCGGATGCTCGAAGATTGCGGTGCTCTTGAGCGTGGTTCCGTATTCGGCGTTGATCGCATCGACAAAACGGATGCCCAAAATGGAATCCAAACCGTAATCGGCAAAGGAAACAGAGAGCGAAATTTTGGCTTCTTCCATGTCCATCGTCAGTGCCAAAATGGCGCTTAGCGGCTTGACCGTCATTTGCGGGACAGGCGTTCGTACCGCCGGGGCGCTGGCAGGAAGTGTTGGCAATGCTTGGCCATCGGACGCACGATGCAGATCGCCTGCCCATATCCGTCGTCCCGAAAACGGATAGCCCGGCAGGTCAAGCGGTGCTGGGCGCGAAGTCTCGGCCTGCCAAAGTGTTGCCCAATCGGGAGTGATACCCTTGCACCAGAGAGCTTGCAGTCGCGCCAGATCGCCTGCGGACCATGCCGCAGCAAGCGCGGCTTTAATATCGGCACGCGCGCTCAGCGCTTTGGCTTGGGACAGGTCGTCTTTGTTCAGTACAGCGGCATGACTGCTTTCGGAGATAAAATCTTCCAGCCCAGCGATCAGCTCAGACGTATCGTGCGCGACAAAGCCGATGCGACATGCCATTGCGACGCGCCCTGTCTGCAATGTGTAGGCAAGCGCATCAATATCCGCCTGCGGCGCAGGGGCTTGAGCCAGATCGGCAAGGGTGGCGTCAGGCGTCAAATCCCGCGCCCCTAGCGCCTCGGCCAGATGGCGCATATCTGCCGCCCCCAGTCCCAGGTCGCGTAGGGACACATCGATTGGGATTTCGCTTGGATCAATGCCTAGCGTCTGCGCAATGAGTCCACGCACAGGCCATGCAACCTGTGACGGCTTGCTAGTAAAGACCCAATCGAGCAAGGCCTTGGCCTGGTCGCGCAAGCCATCCTCGGTCTTTGCTGATAACAGGATCAGCTGCGCGCCCGGCGCGGGCTGCGACGCTGCTGGCCTTTGGGACTCCAAGATCAAGCAGGCGTTTGAACCACCTGCCCCGAACGAGCTGACGAGACTACGCTTTGGTTGACTGCCGGGCCAATCCGTCGTCCGGCTCACCAGGTCGAACGGCGTGTATTGCAACTGCAACGCAGGGTTCACTGTCTCGGCATGTAGGCTCGCAAACAGCTTACCGCGCCGCACCTGCCCAATGGCCTTAATCACCCCACTGACGCCTGCTGCTGCTTCTAGGTGACCAATGTTGGACTTCACCGAACCAAGCCAGCTGGCCCCGCCGCCACCAGTGTTTGCAAAGGCGGTTGTCAGACCCTCAATCTCGATCGGGTCCCCCAGCGCCGTACCCGTGCCATGCGCTTCGACATAGTCGATGTCGCGCGATGACAGGCCCGCACCAGTGATGGTCGCTTCTATCAACGCACGCTGCGCAGCCGGGTTCGGCACGGTATAGCCGCTCGCTGCTCCGCCATGATTGATGGCCGTCGATAGTATCTTGGCCTCGACGCGCAGACCTTGCGCCTTGGCCAGCTCTGCTGTCGTCAGCACCAGAACACCAACACCCTCGCCCGGGCCAAAGCCTGCACCGCCCTCGCCAAAGCTGCGGCAACGGCCGTCGGTGGACAGCATGCCGGATTGGCACAGCTCTACAAAGCTGCTCGAGTCTTGATAGAGGTTCACACCGCCCACCAACGCCATCGTGCAATCGCCAGCTTGCAGCGCGCGCCTCGCCTGATGGATCGCAGTCAGCGAGGCGGAACACATCGTGTCCACAGGTTGGCTGGGGCCGCTCAGGCCCAGGTGATAAGACACCCGGTTTGCGAGTGAGCTGAAAGAAGCGCGCGGATGAAACAGGCTGCCATCAGCGTGGCGGCGTGGACCGAGGCGGCTATGATCTGATTTCGTGACGCCCGCGAAAACACCCACGGCGCCTGTACGCTCTTCGACCCCCAGAGGAGGCAAACCCGCGCTTTCCAAAGCGTGCCAGCACGCCATGAGGAAAAGGCGTTCTTGCGGGTCGATCTCAAGAGCCTTGCGAGGCGTCAAGCCGAAGAACGCTGGATCAAAGGATGCAAAGTCTTCCAGAAATGCGCCCTTGTTTGCGTAGCTTCGGCCCTGAGCAGCAGCACTAGGGTCAGGATCATAGACAATACCGTGGTCCCAACGGTCCTCTGGGACAGGACCAATTGCATCCACCCCCAGTTCAAGCGCGTCCCAAAGTTGCGCAACAGAAGCTGCCTTGGGGAACCGCCCAGCTAGGCCAACAATCACGATCTCGGCTGTCTCTGTTCGGGCTACCTTGGCCTTGGCCTTGGGCGGTACGGCGGTTTTCGTGGGCTGCGCGCTGCCTGTCCACCGTGCCGCCTGCTCTGGCCAGCCCTCCGCAAGCGCCCCTGCCAGATCAACAAGCGTCACATGTTCGAATATAAGTGAACGTGGGAGGGTGCCAAAATGGAGCTCGAGATCGCCAAGGATGCGAACGATCAAGAGACTATCGATCCCATAAGAGGCAAAAGGTTCGTCTGGTAGGAACTGCTCGGCAGGCCGTTTTGTCGCGCGGGCAACAAGATCAGTGAGTTTTTCCAACAGCGGGGCGGAGTCCGTCGCAGTGTTTGCCATGTGGTACGCCTCTTTTTTGCAGGCGGGCTGTTGGGTAAGGCGAGCCGCCAGCTTGGCAGCGTCGCCGGCTGCGGCAGCACATTGCGTTACTCCCGTCCCGAGCGCGCGTTGGAGCGCGTCTATCGCCGCGACGTCGGTCATAGGCGCTACGCCGTCCCGGCTGCGCAGCTGTGCCTCGGTGGCGGTGTCGATGCGCATGCCGCCCGACTGCCAGTATCCCCAGTTGACCGATAGGCTTACGCCACAGCGCCCTTGGTCGCGGCGCTGTGCGATCAGCCCATCCAGTGCCCCATTGGCAAGCGCGTAGCCCGCCTGCCCCTCATTGCCGACCACCGAAGCAAGTGAAGAAAAGCCCACAAAATAGCGCAAAGGCTGCGCCGCTGAAGCCATATCAAGAGCGCGCGTAAGATTCAGTTTCGCAGCCAGTGCATCGCTTGGGTCAATCGGGGCTGGGTTCGCCAGCAGCCTGTCGCAGGTGACGCCCGCGCAGTGAAGGATGCCTTTGAGCGGCCCTTGGGTTTGACAGGCATCATCGATGGCATCGCCAATCGCATCCAGAGAAGTCAGGTTCACCCAGAGCACACGCGCGCCTCGCGAGGTCAGGTTCTGCATCCCTGCACGCGCCGTGTCGTTCGGTTCAGACCGGGCGAGCAATGTGATTAAAACATTTTGGGTTTGGGACGTGATATGCGCCGCAAGCGATTGAGCAATCGCGCCATTGCCGCCAGTTATCAGAATATGGTCACCCGGATGCGCCAGTGGGACACCCGGAACGTTGGGGGCGGTCTCGAAATCGCGGAACTCTGGTCCGGTCGTACCCCAGCGGACAATCCCTCTGAGAGGACACGCCGTCAGCGCCTCAGAGAGGTTCGCCCCTGCGTCCAAAAGCAAGGCACCAGCCCGAGTGCCTTGTTGTTCAATCTCAATCGTTCGACACAGCCCGCCCAGCGCAAAAGCGGTGACACTGTCCGTCGTGACAAAGCGCAAAGGT
>CALGTJ010000592.1 GCA_937901435.1 uncultured Rhodobacter sp.
CCTGATCCACCTTAACAGGGCCGCAAAGTGGTCGAAGAACTAGGACCACCTCTTTCCTCCCTGACTGGACAGGTCGTGCTTCGGCACGGCCTTTTTTTATGTCCGTTCCGCAGGAAACCTGAACCCATTTTCAAATGTCCAGACGGTCGATCAGTTCGGATCCCTCAGCGCGGTTAGAATTGACCCTTGGATCGACCCGATGAAAGGAAAACACATCGCCTGACGACCCCGTCATCAATCGCGCCGCCCCTTTTCCGGCCTCCCCCAGCCAAAGGGGCCAGTCCTCAGGTGCGACACGCAGTGGCATTCTATGATGGATTTCGCTGAGCGCACCGTTCGAGGCTGTCGTCACAATCGCACATGTGGTCATCGGAATATCGCCCTTGTCCCATTGTTGCCAGACCCCCGCGAAAGCGATGACCGAATCCTCTGTGTGAATAAACCAAGGCAGACGTTTTCCGTCCGCGTCCTTGGTCCATTCGTAAAAGCCACTGACCGGGATCAAGCACCGTCGGGTCTGGCAAGCATCGCGAAACGCGGGCTTTTCCGCGAGGGTCTCGCTGCGGGCATTGATCAACAAAGGGCCATCGGTGGGCGATTTGTACCAGTGAGGCAGAAAGCCCCAGCGCATCGAGAGCAGCCGACGACCTGTGTCAGAAGACACGATGCTGTGCACGGGATCAGTCGGACATACATTGAAATTGGGGACAACCGGCAGATCGTTGGCCGGTTGTGCCTCAAACAAACGCGCCATCGCGTCGCTTGGAAGGGTAATGGCAAATCGTCCGCACATCGGGCCAGCGTAAAGCTGTCAGGGCAAAACACAACCGGATTTGAGAGGTTCGCCACACTCCGGCCGCTCATCCGCCCGTGCGGGCGTCTTCGCCTGCATTTTTGCGCCAGGTTCGGATCTGGGCGGCAATCCGAAAGACCGCAGCTTTGCTGCTGTCTTGAGATGTAAAGCGAGGGGCCATTTGGCCCCTCTCCGTCTGGTCAGTTTACTCTACTTTTGCGATGCGGCCTTCGATTGAGGGCATTTTATCGCCTTCCGCCATATACTCTGCCAATACATCGGCCAGATCCGGACCAAAGCCATAGGCGTTCATCGCTTCGGTGGCGAACATCTTGTAGCCATCTCCACCAGAGCGCACGAAATTGTTTGTCACAACACCATATACTTTCTCTGGGTCGATCGGCTTGCCCGCAACCAGTACCTCGACGATCCGGCCTTCATTCGGGGCCACAGTGGGATCCCATTTGAACGTCAGACCCGCCACTTGAGGAAAGCGCCCCTTGACCTCTTCGACCTGGCTCACACCATTTTCGAGAGCATCGATGATCACCTGACCTTTGGCTTCGAAGGTGGACAGCGTGTTCTGGAAGGGAAGCACCGACAGGACTTCGCCCATGGTCACGTCGCCCTCGTCAATAGAAGCGCGGATTCCGCCAGAGTTTGCCACAGCAATCGAAACGCCCTGAGACGCCACGCGTGCGAGCATTGCATCTGCAATCAGATTGCCCATGGTACATTCTTCAACCCGACAGGTATCACGGTCACCATTGATAAGAGCACCCGACGAGGCAACGATCTTGTTGCGGATCTCGTCGAGGGGTGTGGCCAACTCGCCGATACGGGTCTTGGTCGAATCGTCCTCCACAACGCCACCATCAAGCACGATAGGTTCCCCCACCGTTTCGATGATTTCGCCAGCGTCGTTGAAGGTCACATTCAACTCACCAAGGTATTTGCCATAGGCATAGGCCTGCACAATCGCCGTGCTGACCACCATGACCGGATAGGGACCCTTGGCGCGCTCAGAGGTATTGGACAAGAAGGTATTATCGTGGCCACCAACGATCACATCGATCTCTGGCACTGCGGCGGCGACGGCCTTATCGACCACCATACCCGAATGGCTGAGGACGATAATCTTGTTGATCCCATTGGCTTTCATCCGCTCGACTTGTGCGGCGATGGCCTCTGCCGGGTCCATAAAGGTCACATTCGGGCCCGGACTGGCAAGTTCGTCGGTATCCTGAGGTGTCAGGCCGATCAGGCCCAGTTTCTCGCCACCCCGTTCAAGGATCACCGACGGTATGATCGTGCCGTTCAGCAAGGGTTCATTGGACACATCGCCATTCGACATCAGGATCGGGAACGTGACGGAATCGGCAAATCCCTTTAACACCTCTGGGCCATCGTCGAACTCGTGGTTGCCCACGGTCATCGCGTCATAGCCCATTTTGTTCATCATCTCGGCGGCCGCTTTGCCTTTGTAATAGGTGTAAAACAAAGAGCCCTGAAACTGATCGCCGCCATCTACGAGGATGTAGTTGTTGCTGCGTGCCTTGGCCGCCTCGACGGCTGTGACCAGACGGGCGGAACCGCCAAAGCATTCGCCAGCGGTGTTGTCCTCGGCAGAGCAGCCGCTGTCGTATTTGCTGATCGGCTCGAAGCGCGAATGAAAGTCATTGGTGTGCAAGATTGTCAGCGTGTAATCTGCCGCAGCTGTTCCGGCGCCAAGCGCCAGCGCAGCGACAGACGTCATGATCCGTGCATACATGGGTGATCCCTCCAGAATGAAACTGCGCATAGATTGGCCATGTCTGGGTGCGGAGTCAAAGACCATTGCGCAAACCAGACGTAAAGCGGCTGTGTGACAGGGGTTTGACTCTCTGATCAACAGGGCATGGCCTGTTCTTTTGGCATGCGCCGTCGTCTTGGGGGCCAGAATTTGTCATCGAGCAGAGCTTGGGCGCAGAGGATCTTGACCCCACAGGCAAGCCGGGGCATCAGCAGCGCATGTATATTTACAAGATCTTTCGCGCCGCCGAATGGCAGGCTTTTGAGGATGCCGGGGAAACCCTTGGCGCGCCAATCGATCTGGCAGACGGTTTCATTCACTTTTCAACCGCAGAGCAGGCCGCAGAAACCGCGGCCAAGTGGTTTGCCGGGGTCGAGGGATTAAAGCTGCTTGCCTTGGAGTCCGAAAGCTTCGGCGAAGATATGAAGTGGGAGCCCTCGCGCGGCGGCCAGTTGTTTCCGCATCTTTATGGCACGCTCAAGCTGGCGGATGTGATCTGGGTCAGGGATCTGCCCTTCGTCAATGGCGCGCATGTGTTTGCGAAAGACATGCTGTGAGCCTGTTGGAACGCCTCAGCCTTGCCGCCTTGCGTCGTCTGGATCCCGAAACCGCGCATGGTCTGGCCATTCGCGCGCTGAACAAGGGTTTGGTCCCGCTGCCCGGCCCGGTCACGACACCGCGCCTCAAGACCACAATCGCCGGGATTGACGTTCCAAACCCCGTCGGGCTGGCGGCGGGACTGGACAAGAATGCCGAGGCCGTCACCCCGCTGAGCAAAGCGGGCTTTGGCTTTTTGGAACTGGGCGGCGCAACCCCGCGCCCGCAGCCCGGCAACCCGAAACCGCGCCTGTTCCGCTTGAGCGAAGACCGCGCGGTGATCAATCGCTTTGGCTTTAACAACGAAGGCGCAGAGGTGATTGCGACGCGTCTGGCAAAGGCCACACCCTTGGTGCCCATCGGGATCAACCTTGGGGCCAACAAGGACAGCGCCGACCGCTCTGACGATTTCTCGCAAGTCTTGCGGGTGACCGGGCCGCATGTTGATTTCGCCACCGTGAATGTCTCTTCCCCCAACACAGAGCGGTTACGCGATTTGCAAGGGGCCGCGGCGCTGACCAGCCTGCTCTCGCGGGTTATGGAAACGCGGGCAGACATGGCGCGCCCGATTGCGATATTTCTAAAGATCGCCCCAGATCTGACCCATGATGAACTGGCCGAAATCGCCAGCATTGCCACGATGGCCGGAGTCGATGCAATTATCGCAACCAACACCACCTTGTCGCGCGAGGGGCTGCGGTCTGTTCATAAGAATGAGGGCGGAGGGCTATCAGGTGCGCCCCTGTTCGAGGCTTCGACCCGCGTCTTGGCCCAGCTTTCACAGCTTACCGATGGGGCAATGCCCCTGATCGGGGTCGGTGGGATTTCCAGCGCAGAACAAGCCTATAGCAAGATCCGGGCCGGGGCCTGTGTTGTGCAACTGTACTCGGCGATGATCTATCAAGGGCTGTCGCTTGCGGGTGAGATCGCGCAAGGGCTGGACACATTGCTTGAACGTGATGGCTTTGCAAATGTGTCCGACGCGGTTGGCAGCGGACGCGCCGATTGGATTTAAGCGCGGGCTGGTTTGTTGTGCGGGCTGGGGGTTCCACCCCCAAACCCCCGGAGTATTTAAAACCAAGATGAAAGGGATGCGGCTGTCCAGCATCATGGCCCAACATTTTTTTCCAGACCCGGGTAGCGGTAGCCAAGTGTAAGGCCCCGCGTGACGTTCAGGATCATCAAGGACAACCAGAGACCGTGATTGCCCAAACCCGGCAGCGCGATCATCAGAGCGATGGCGTAGACCGCCACAGATTGAAGCATCGCCCAGCGCATCGCGCGGGTCCATGTGGCGCCAATGTAAATCCCGTCCAGCATCCAGCTTGCGATTCCAAGGATCGGGGCCAGAGCCGCCCATGTCAGATACAGGCGCGCCTCTGCGCGCACCTCGGGTGAGGTGGTCATCAGGTCGATCAGCAGGCCACCGGCCAGCCAGAAGGTGAGGCACAGCAGCAGCGCGCCACCGACACCCCATTGCGACGTGATGATGGCCGCCCGGCGGACACGCGCACGAGAGCCCGCGCCGACAGAGGCCCCCACCAGCGCCTCGGCGGAAAAGGCAAAACCGTCAAGGGCAAAGGCGGTGATTTCCAGAAATTGCAGCAAGACCTGATTGGCCGCCAGCGTGACGTCTCCGAAATCTGCGGCCAAAAAGAGGAAACTGGCAAAAGAGACGGTCAGCAGCATCGAGCGCAGCATGATGTCGGCGTTCACCTGCACCATGCGGCGCAAACGGGCGGGGTCGAAGATACGCGCCCAATTGCGCCATTGATCGCCGGCAAAGACCGCGCGGCACAGCCAGAGACCCAGCACCAGACCGGTCCATTCGGCAATGAGGGTGGCAACGGCGACGCCCTCGATCCCCCAACCCAGACCCAGCACGAACCACAGATCCAGCAGGATGTTCAGCCCGTTCATCCAGAATTGCAGCACCAGCACACCGCGCGTGCGCTCCATCGCGATCAGCCAGCCGGTAACCACATAAAGCGCAATAGTGGCGGGGGCGCCCCAGATGCGGATGCTCAGGTAGTCGCGGGCAAGGGATTCCACCTCGGCAGAGGCGGGCGAAAGTTTGAAAGCCCCCCAGAAGATCAGGCCTTGCAGGGCGATGAACACAACACCGCCCGTAAAGCCCAGCATCAGCCCGCGCATGAACAGAGCCCCGGTTTCAACCGTCTCACCCGCCCCGCGCGCTTGGGCGACAAGCCCGGTCGTGCCCATACGCAAAAAGCTGAACATGAAATAGATCAGCGACAGGATCACAGCACCGATGCCCACCGCGCCGATGGGGGCCGCCAGACCCATCTGGCCCACAACGCCCGTATCAACCGCGCCAAGGATCGGCACGGTCGCGTTGGACAACACGATCGGCAGCGCGATTTTCAGAACACGCGCATGGGTCAGCGGACCGTCCGGGTCTGTTTGGCGGTCAGGAACGCTCATTCTATGGCGCTCATGCCTCGGGTTCTCGTTTGGCCTCGGGTTCGTGTTTGGCCTCGGGTTCGCGTTTGGGCGGCATCAGGAAATGCCCGGTGGCCTGCGCAAAAGGGCGCGCGCGATTGTCCTGCCACGCCTCGACATGAACCGAGGCATAGCGCCGGCCAGAACGGTTCACGCGCGCGCGCGCATAGGCATCACGCGGCAGACCAGAACGCAGGTAATCCACGGTAAAGTCGATGGTCTTGGGCAATCGCGGCAGGTTTTGCGGCTGGATCGTCTGCGGATCGATTGCGCCGCTTTCGATATCTTCCCAAAGATAGGACCAGCTTAGCTCGATGATCGCGGCGACCTCGAGAAAGGCCGCCGTGGCCCCGCCATGGATTGCGGGCAAAAGCGGGTTACCAATCAGCTTGTCGTCAAAACGCATCAGGGCCGTCAATTCATCCCCGCGCCGGTCGAACGAGATCCCCATGAACTGGATATAGGGCACACCCTCGACCAAAGCGCGCAGAGCAGCGTCGCGGCGTTGTTTGACCACTTGGACAGGATCGGGACGGGGGCGGTTCATGGCTTTGGCTCGACGGTAAAGGCCCCGGTGGCAGAGGCAACGGGTCGCCCCGTATCTTCGTCAGTCGCGGTTGTACGAACAAAGGCAACAGAGCGGGTGACGTGGTAACAGGTTGCGCGCGCGGTGATTGCCTGCCCGGGTGTGGCGGGGCGCATGTAATCTATGCGCAAATCAATGGTCGCAGTTATGGCAGAGGCATCGGGGTGGCACATCACGGCCGCGCCGCTACAGGTGTCCATCAGCGCAGACACCGCCCCGCCATGGATCACGCCGGTTTCAGGATCGCCGATAAACCGCGCATCATACGGCATCATGATCGCGGCCTCGCCATTGCCAATTTCGGTCAGAACCATCCCCAAAGCGCGCGAATGCGGCAGAAAGTCGATGAATTGACGGGCATTCTCTGGATCGATCTCTGCCATGGCGGCCAAAGCCCCTTCCGCGTTTGCACATGTGGCTTTGTTATTGGACCTTGCAATGTGACCCGCAAGTGCTATCTTCCGCAATTGAGACTTATTCGCAATTAGAAATACGGAACCCGAGCATGACCTCTGCGGTCGACGTCCCCACCCCATTTGTTGCCACTGATCGCCTTGGACCTTTCCGTCGCAGGCGCTTGATCGTCGCCCTGATCTTTTTGGGGTTGGCCGCAGCACCGGGCCATTTGGGGGAATTGACACGCGGCCTGATGATGGACGCCTATGTGCAGGTCAGCGTCTTTGTCGCAGCGACGCTGCTGCTATTTTACGGGGCAGAACGTCTGTTCAAATTCGACATCGGGTCGTCTTTGCGCAATGCCGGTGGGATGCAGGTACCAATGGCCGCATTGTTGGGCATGACACCGGGCTGCGGCGGCGCTGTGGTTGTGGTTGCGGCCTATTCTTCCGGGAATGTGCGATTTGGTGCGGTGGTCGCCGCCCTCACCGCCACAATGGGAGACGCGGCTTTCCTGTTGATCGCGACGCGCCCCGATGTGGCGGCTGTCCTGTTGCCCCTGAGTTTTCTGGTCGGCATTGTCACGGGCTGGATCGTGGACCGGTTCAACACGATGGAATTTCGCCCCGACACCAGCGCCCAGTGCGAGCTTGCCCCCCTGATCGGTCGCACACGTCCGCAGGACATCGCCTATGTGTTGATCGCCGCCCCCGGCCTTGCGGTTGGCATCGCCCAGTTGGCTCAGGTCGATATAACCTCTGTTTTCGGGATCCCCGTGCTTTGGATTGCATTGGCCGGAACCGCTTTGGGACTGTTCATCTGGTCCACATCGGCCTTGCAGGCGATGACCAATAGTCACGACGGCCCGCTGACCCGGATGGCCGAAGAGACGAGCTTTATCTCTGTCTGGGTGATCGGGGCTTATCTGGCCTATGATTATGCCGTCGAT
>CALGTJ010000593.1 GCA_937901435.1 uncultured Rhodobacter sp.
CTGGGGCATTTTTGCCTGATCCGCGCGCTGACCATCGCAGAGGCCAGCCTGCTGGCCCCCTTCACCTACGTCGGCCTGTTGTTCTCAATCGTCCATGGCATCGTGTTTTTCGGTGAATTCCCAGAGGTAACAACCTATCTCGGCGCGCTTGTTATCGTCGGGGCCGGGATTTATGTGTGGCATCGCGAAACGCAGGCCGCCAGACTGGTCCCTGCCCCATAGGCGCGATTGAGCTGAGCGATGGCAAAGCAGAAAAGAGGCTGGTCCGACTGGACCCAATATCAGATGATCCGGGGCAGTATCGCTCTGGCCCTTGCGCTGCCCTATCGGCGGCGCGTGGCCTTTATGGGATGGGTGATGGCGCGCGTGGCGGCCCCCATCGCGGGCTGGGACAAGCGTGTGCGGGACAATCTGGCGCTGATCCATCCGGAAATGTCAGAGCCAGAGGTCCAACGCCTGATGCGCCGCGTGCCCGATAATTTTGGTCGCTCGCTGATAGAGATCTATTCGGGTGCGGAATTCACCAATCATGTCAAAGACATCCCCTTTTCCGGCGCAGGCGTTGACGCCCTGAAAGAGGCCCGCGATCAGGGCCGCCCCGTTATCCTCATCACCGGCCATTTCGGCAATTACGACGCCCCCCGCGCCGCGCTAATCGCGCAAGGCTATCCGGTGGGCGGCCTCTATAACCCCATGTCCAACGGATATTTCAACGACCAGTACGTGCGCGCCATCAGCGGTCTGGGCACGCCCGTCTTTGAACGCTCGCGCCGGGGGCTGGCCGAGATGGTGCGCTTTCTCAAGGGCGGCGGCATCGTGGGCATGGTGGCGGATCACTACATGCGCCACGGCACTCCGCTCGATTTCCTTGGCCAGCCCGCCTACACCGCGCTGTCAGCGGCAGAAATGGCCGTGAAATACGACGCGCTGGTGGTGCCGATTTATGGGCTGCGCCATGACGATGGTATCGGATTTGACATTATCGTTGATGCCCCGATTCCCCACAGTGATCCCCTTGCAATGACCCAAGCCATGAACGACAGCCTTGCCGCGCTGGTCAGATCCCACCCTGAGCAATGGTTCTGGATCCACCGCCGCTGGAAAGAACCACCCCGAACGGACCACAAACCCGCCGATCCGGGCGGCGGGCCCCAAAGCCTCTGAAAGAGGATTTGGGGAGCATAAAGCGGCGCTTTTGCGCCTCAATGTGGATAGGGGTTACCGCAGACGTGCCGCCGCAATAATCGCTTTGTGACCCGCTTTTTGCAGAACGATCACGACCGGGTCGCTGCCCGCAGCCTCGGCACGCATCATCAAAGAGCTTGAGCCATCCCAAGGCCCCAGAACCTGCCAGTCCGTTACCACATTGGAATAGGTAATCGTGCGGCCCGCGTTTTCGCCGCGCCCAATGTCTACTGTCTTTTCAGGAAGATAGCGCACCAGCTGCACCAACATATCGCCCAGACCGGTCACTGCGGGGGCCGACACGATCACCGCGCCCCCGTCGCGGCGCAGCGACAACGCAACTGCAACGGGCTGCGCCGCATGAGTCTCTATCAGCTTGGCCAGATACATCGGCTTATTGCCAACCAGATGATCCTGCCCACCGACAATCATTTGCGGCGTGTAGATCATGTGTTTGCCCGCCGCATGGGCGTAGGATTTTTGACGTTTTGTAAACTTTGGATTGGCAAACTGGTCTTTCCAGCCAATGTAATCCCAATAGTCCACATGCAAGGCCAAAGGCAGTACGTCATCTCTCTCGGCCAATTCATTCAGCAATGCATCCGCCGGGGGGCAGGATGAACAGCCTTGGCTTGTGTAAAGCTCGACAACGACCAGATTGGACTGCGCTTGTGTTGCCGCCCCAAAAGACACAAAGGCTGCCGCAGCCATAAATGCCGCCATCAATCCGCGCATGTTGATTTCCTTGACCCGCTTCGCTGTGTCCCAATCCCTACTCAATCTGACAGACAAGTGCTAATCAAGGTTTAGAGAGGAAAAAGTAACCTGTCGTGATATAAGAGAGAGGAATTGCACTGCGGTGCACAACGGTATACATAGCTTAAAAAATCGTCTCTGCGCGCTTTCATCGGCGCACCCCGACCCCAAAAATATGACCTAGAATCTCTCTTACATCGCTCTGAACCAGAGAAAGGATTGCCCGAATGCCCATCACCGTCGGCCATGATAGCGCAAAAACCCGCAAGACCCTTAGCGCGGGCAGCGCTTCGATTGACTATTACTCGATTCCCGCCGCACAGGCCGCAGGCCTTGGCGATTTCTCGCGCCTGCCCGCCGCGTTGAAGGTCGTGCTGGAAAACATGCTGCGCTTTGAGGATGGCAAGACCGTTTCGGTCGATGACATCAAGGCGTTTGCGCAATGGGCCAGCAACGGCGGCAAGAACCCGCGAGAGATCGCCTATCGCCCGGCCCGCGTCCTGTTGCAGGATTTCACCGGCGTGCCTGCCGTTGTGGATCTGGCCGCGATGCGCGACGCGATCATTTCGCTGGGCGGTGATGCGGAAAAGATCAACCCGCTGAATCCGGTGGATCTGGTGATTGACCACTCGGTGATGATCGACGAATTCGGCAATCCCCGCGCGTTTCAGATGAACGTGGACCGCGAATATGAACGCAACATGGAACGCTACACCTTCCTGAAATGGGGCCAGTCCGCCTTTAACAACTTTCGCGTTGTGCCTCCGGGAACCGGGATTTGCCATCAGGTGAACCTGGAATATCTGGCGCAAACTGTCTGGACCGACACCGATCAGAACGGGGTCGAGGTTGCCTATCCTGACACGCTGGTGGGCACCGACAGCCACACCACCATGGTCAACGGCATGGCCGTTCTGGGCTGGGGCGTTGGCGGGATCGAGGCCGAGGCCGCGATGCTGGGCCAGCCAATTTCCATGCTGATCCCAGAGGTTGTGGGCTTTAAACTGACCGGGCAAATGGTCGAGGGCACCACCGCCACCGATCTGGTGCTGAAAGTCGTTCAAATGCTGCGCGAAAAAGGCGTGGTCAGCAAATTCGTCGAATTCTATGGAGAGGGTCTGGATCATCTGCCGCTGGCGGATCGTGCCACCATCGGCAACATGGCCCCCGAATACGGCGCCACCTGCGGCTTTTTCCCGATCGACAACGAAACCCTGCGCTACATGCGTGTCTCGGGTCGTGACGAGGATCGGATTGCGCTGGTCGAGGCTTATGCCAAGGAAAACGGCATGTGGCGTGGCGCGGATTACAACCCGGTCTACACCGACACGCTGGAACTGGACATGGGCACCATCGTGCCTGCGATTTCCGGCCCCAAGCGGCCACAGGATTTCGTGGCGCTGACCGACGCGAAGGCGGCGTTCACCCGCGAGATGGCAGAGACGTTCAAGCGCCCCATGGGCAAGGATGTCGCTGTTGACGGTGAAGACTACACGATGAATTCGGGCAAGGTCGTGATCGCCTCGATCACCTCCTGCACCAACACATCCAACCCCTACGTGATGATCGGCGCGGGCCTTGTGGCGCGCAAAGCCCGCGCGCTGGGACTGACCCGCAAGCCTTGGGTCAAGACCTCGCTGGCCCCCGGTTCGCAAGTGGTCAGCGCCTATCTAGAGGCCGCTGACCTGCAACAAGACCTTGATGCCATTGGCTTTAACCTTGTGGGCTACGGCTGTACCACCTGCATCGGCAACTCTGGCCCGCTGCAACCCGAGATCAGCAAAGCCATCAGCGAGGGCGATCTGGTGGCCACCGCCGTGCTGTCGGGCAACCGCAACTTTGAAGGGCGGATCAGCCCCGATGTGCGCGCCAACTATCTGGCCTCGCCCCCTCTGGTCGTCGTCTACGCGCTGGCCGGGACCATGGACATCGACCTGACATCCGAGCCGATCGGCACCGACAAGGATGGCAACGACGTCTTCCTCAAGGACGTTTGGCCCAGCCAGAAAGAGATCGCGGATCTGGTCGAACAGACCGTCACCCGCGAAGCATTTCAGGCGAAATACGCCGAGGTGTTTACCGGTGACGAGAAATGGCAGGGCGTCGAGACCACGGACAGCCTGACCTATGACTGGCCATCCTCGTCGACCTATGTTCAAAACCCGCCTTATTTCAAAGGCATGGGCGCAGAGCCGGGTACAATCGCAAACGTCACGAATGCCCGCGTGCTGGCGATGCTGGGCGATATGATCACCACCGACCACATTAGCCCGGCAGGCTCGTTCAAGGACACCACCCCCGCGGGCGCCTTCCTGCTGGACCGTCAGGTGCCCGTGCGCGAATTCAACTCTTACGGCTCGCGCCGGGGCAACCACGAGGTGATGATGCGCGGCACCTTCGCCAACATCCGCATCAAGAACGAGATGCTGGACGGTGTTGAAGGCGGCTATACAAAGGGTCCCGACGGCGCGCAGACCTCTATCTACGACGCCTCGATGGCCTATCAGGAGGACGGCACGCCGCTGGTCATCATCGCGGGCGAGCAGTACGGCGCGGGGTCCTCGCGTGACTGGGCGGCCAAGGGCACGGCTCTGCTAGGCGTCAAGGCTGTGATTGCCGAGTCGTTCGAGCGGATTCACCGGTCCAACCTCGTTGGCATGGGCGTGATCCCATTCGAGTTCACGAATGGCGACACCCGCAAATCGCTGAACCTGACCGGCGATGAGACCGTGTCGATCACCGGGCTCGAGGGTGATCTGGTGCCTCTGTCGGACGTCCCTTGCACGATCACCTACGCCGATGGCACGGTGAAAGAGATCATGCTGAAATGCCGGATCGATACCGCGATTGAGATCGAATACGTCGAACACGGTGGCGTGCTGCACTACGTGCTGCGCAATCTTGCCAAGGCGGCCTAAGCTTAAACGAACGGTAGGGTGCGTGAAATTACGCACCCTACGACTTGCCCTTTCGATTGGGCTCCCTCAAAGGTGTGGCAGTTGAGGCCCCCGCAAGCTGCCGACTGCGTGTTGTTAGCCCGGATTATTCATCGAGGCGAGGGTGTGTGATGGCGGCGGTAGCGTAAG
>CALGTJ010000594.1 GCA_937901435.1 uncultured Rhodobacter sp.
GGCACCGCCAAACAGGCCAATCTTGCCGCCCTTGGTATAGGGGGCCAGCAGGTCGATCACCTTGATGCCTGTCGTCAGAATCACGGTTTCGGTGGACTGGTCTTCAAAACTTGGCGCAGTGCCGTGGATACCGCGACGCTCTTCGGTCTTTACGGGACCTTTTTCGTCAACGGGCTCGCCCACAACGTTCAGGATACGACCCAAAGTTGCGACACCGACGGGCACCGAGATCGGGCCGTCAAGATCCATCACGGACTGACCACGCACCAGACCTTCGGTCGAGTCCATGGCGATCGTGCGCACGGTGTTCTCGCCAAGGTGCTGCGCAACCTCAAGGATAAGCCGGTTGCCGTGGTTATCGGTTTCCAGCGCGTTCAGAATTTGGGGCAGGTGTTCGTCGAACTGTACGTCGACGACGGCGCCAATCACTTGGGTGATTTTGCCTTTAGCATTTGCCATATCGTTTCTCCGGTTCCTTAAAGCGCCTCGGCGCCCGAGATAATTTCAATCAGCTCGTTGGTGATCACAGCCTGACGCGAACGGTTGTACTGAATTGTCAGCTTGTCGATCATCTCGCCTGCGTTGCGTGTCGCGTTGTCCATGGCGCTCATCCGGGCACCCTGTTCGCTCGCGGCATTTTCCAGCAATCCGGCAAAGATCTGCGTTGCCACACCGCGTGGCAGCAGATCGGCCAAGATGGCCTCTTCGCTGGGCTCATAGTCACAAGAGCTGGACGTTTGTGCCCCTTCCAAAGCCTCGAAATCGGCTGGGATCACTTGCACCGCTGTCGGGATCTGGCTGATCACAGACTGGAAGGTGTTGTAAAAGACGGTCGCCACGTCAAATTCGCCTTGGTCGAACCGATGCAGAATATTCTGCGCGATCCCGCGAGCGTCGGTGTATCCAAGGCGTTTTACATCCGACATATCAACATGATCGATCATCAGCGAGCCATAGTCACGGCGCAGCTGTTCACGACCTTTTTTGCCGACGGTCAAAAGTTTGACGGTCTTGCCCTTGGCCTGCAACTCTTGGATCCGGGTGCGCGCGGCGCGCACGATGGTCGAGTTGAAGCCACCGCAAAGGCCGCGTTCCGATGTCATCACAACGATCAGGTGTACCTGATCGCTGCCTGTGCCAGTCAACAGCTTTGGCCCCTGACCGCTGGCAGATGCCGATGCGGTCAGGCTACCCATAACGGCATTGAACCGCTCTGTGTAAGGACGCGCCGCCTCGGCTGCCTCTTGGGCGCGGCGCAGTTTTGCTGCCGCGACCATCTGCATGGCCTTGGTGATCTTGCGGGTCGATTTGACCGACGCGATCCTGTTTTTTAGGTCCTTAAGGTTTGGCATGTATCCAATCCTACCTTTCGGGCTCTATCAGGAGAAATCAGCGGCGAAGGAATCAAGCGCTGCTTTGATACTATCGGCCAGATCATCCTTAACCTTGCGGTCATTGTTTGTGATGTCGTCCAGCACGTCTTTGTGCTTGGACCGCAGATGGTTCAACAGACCAGCCTCGAACCGACCGACCTCGCCTACGGGGATCTTATCGAGATATCCGTTGGTGCCTGCATAGATCACGCAAACGATTTCCGCGTTGGTCAGGGGCGAATACTGCGCCTGCTTCATCAGTTCCGTCAAACGCGCACCACGGGCCAGCAACTGCTGTGTCGCGGCGTCCAGGTCGGACCCGAACTGTGCAAAGGCCGCCATCTCGCGATACTGTGCCAGCGACAGTTTTACCGGACCGGCAACCGAAGACATCGCCTTGGTCTGTGCGGACGATCCCACGCGAGACACGGACAAACCCGTGTTCACAGCGGGGCGGATGCCCTGATAGAACAGTTCGGTTTCAAGAAAGATCTGACCGTCGGTGATCGAGATAACGTTTGTCGGAATAAAGGCCGAAACGTCGCCACCCTGGGTTTCGATCACCGGCAGCGCGGTCAGGGACCCGTTGCCATAATCATCGCCCAGCTTTGCAGAGCGTTCCAGCAGGCGAGAGTGCAGATAGAACACGTCACCGGGATAGGCCTCACGTCCGGGTGGACGACGCAGCAGCAGGGACATCTGACGATAAGACACGGCCTGCTTTGACAAGTCATCATAGATGATCAGCGCATGACGGCCATTGTCGCGGAAGTATTCGGCCATCGCGGTCGCGGCATAGGGTGCCAGGAACTGCAAGGGAGCCGGGTCAGAAGCGGTCGCGGCCACAACGATTGTGTAATCAATCGCGCCGGTCTCTTCGAGCTTTTTCACCAACTGGGCAACAGTCGAACGCTTTTGCCCGATTGCGACGTAGATGCAGTACAGCTTCTTGTACTCGTCGTCACCGGCAGCTTCGTTGTAGGACTTCTGGTTCAGGATCGTATCCAGAGCTACAGCGGTTTTACCGGTCTGACGGTCGCCAATGATCAATTCGCGCTGGCCACGGCCAATCGGGATCATCGCGTCCACAGATTTCAGGCCGGTCGCCATTGGCTCGTGCACCGATTTACGGGGGATAATGCCGGGGGCCTTGACGTCGGCAACCCGACGCTCGGAAAACTTGATCTCGCCTTTGCCGTCGATCGGGTTCCCCAGACCGTCCACAACGCGACCCAACAAGGCGTCACCCGCAGGCACGTCCACGATGGAATTCGTGCGCTTGACGGTGTCGCCCTCTTTGATGTCCCGGTCAGAGCCGAAGATCACGACGCCGACGTTGTCGGCTTCGAGGTTCAGCGCCATGCCCTGAATACCACCGGGGAATTCGACCATTTCGCCGGCCTGAACATTGTCCAGACCATAAACGCGGGCGATACCGTCCCCGACAGAGAGCACACGGCCCACCTCGTCAACATTGGCCTCTTGGCCAAAGTTCTTGATCTGCTCCTTAAGGATCGCAGAGATTTCCGCAGCTTGGATCGCCATTTATCCGACCTCTTTCATTGCATTCTGGAGGTTAGCGAGTTTCGAGGCGATCGAGGTATCGATCATCTTCGAGCCCACCTTAACAACAAGCCCGCCGATGAGACGCTCATCAACGGACAATTTGATCTTCACATCTTTGCCGATAGACGCCTTCAGCGTTTTGGCAAGTTTGTCTGTCTGGGCTTTGGTCAGCTCTGTCGCGGCTGTTACCTCTGCCGTCACTTCGCCCTTGTCGTCGGCAATCAGCGCACGCAGGCGCTGGACCAGCTGCGGCAGGACGAACAAACGGCGCTTTGCCGCCATCAGGCCCAACACGCTGGTCAGATTTGCCGAAAGGCCCATCTTTTTCGCGATTGCGACGATGGCACCGCCCTGAGCATCGCGCGAATAAATCGGCGACGAGATGAGATCGCGGAACTCTGCGTTCTCGGTCAGGACCGTGTCCAGCGCATCGACGTCTTTCTCGATGGCCGCAACGGCTTTTTCTTCTTTTGCCAGCTCAAAGATTGCTTTGGCATAGCGACCGGCGATGCCGGTAGAGATCGATGCTGTCTCGGACACGTCCGTCCTTCCAATAGTTGAAGCCAAGGAGCCGCGCGCATGTCGCGGTCAAGGCAGCATGACAGGCGCGCCACTACGGTCACGCCGTTAAAATCCGGTGCGGTTTAGCAGAGGAATTTTCAGCCCACAACCGCCTTGATCTCAAGAACGTGATTGAGAAAGCTTTTATTTTCAGGCTCTTGTCGTGGGTGCGACCGATTGCACCTTTCGATCGTCAAAAAAACTCATTGAAATCGTAGGAAATGACGATTCTTTACACAGTTATTTGCTCAAAAAACAGGCACTCGATACGCCGTCGCGGCCCTTGGTCATATCCAAGGGCCCTGCCCTCACTCGATTCTCAGATCCACCTTACACCGGCTTTGCCTCTGGCTGCGCTATACCTTCGAGGATCCGCAACGGGCGCTTGGCCCGTTCCATGATGCCTTTGGGGCGGCCATAGACCTCTTTTGTGACCTCGACCAATAGCACCCCCCCGGCCCAGGCCGAAGAGACCCGGCGGCCGCTGCGTTCCCAAAACGGTCCGGTGCGCAGCCAGAACCGCGTTCCGATGGGCGGCTGGAATAATGCCGCAACATGGCGCTCGGGTTGAAATCCGTGGTGTTTGAGTTGGCTTTCGAGTTGGCCGATACTGTAAGGTCGCCCATACCCGAATGGCGTCACGTCCCGACGCGCCCACATGCCCGACCGGTTTGGCACAATGAACAACGCCCGCCCATGCGGCGCCAGCACCCGACTGCACTCATCCAGCAGCCGAGAGGGGTTTTCGCTGGTTTCCAGCCCATGCAAGACCACCAACCTGTCAGCCTGCCCGGTCTGCAAGGGCCACAGGTTTTCCTCGCACAACACAGAGACATTGGGCATCCCGACCGGCCATGGCATCACCCCCTGTGGTCCGGGCATAAGCCCGATGACCCGCGTTGCGCCTGCCAGATAGGGGCGCAGCACCGGTGCGGCAAAACCAAAACCGACGACCGTTTGTCCATCGGCATTAGGCCACAGGTTCACCACCTGATCGCGCACAGCCTTTTGCGCGGCACGGCCCAAGCGGGTGCGATAATAAAAATTCCTGAGGTCTTGTACGTCCAGATGCATTGCGGCTGGTCCCGAGATCGGCAAAGCTTGGGTCAAACATAAACCAGACACAGGGAATTGCCATGCCCATCGAGATCGTCACCGTCCCTTGCCGCTCTGACAATTACGCCTTTCTGATCCACGAGTCCGCCACGGGCGAAACCGCCCTGATCGACGCACCCGAGGTTGCCCCGATCAAAGCGGCCTTAGATCAGCGCGGCTGGGCATTGACCCATATCCTGATCACCCACCACCATGACGACCACATCGCGGGCGTGGATGACTTGCGCGACATATTCGGGGCGCAGGTCATCGGCGCAAAGGCCGACGCGCATCGCCTGCCCGCTCTGGATTTGGCCATTGCCGAGGGCGACGCGTTGTCCTTTGCGGGGCACGCTGTGCAGATTTTTGATGTCTCTGGTCACACGGTCGGCCACATAGCCTTTTACATCCCCGACGCCAAGGCGGTCTTTACGGCCGACAGCCTGATGGCGCTTGGCTGTGGTCGTTTGTTCGAGGGCACACCCGCGATGATGTGGGCCAGCCTTTGCAAACTTGCTGCTCTGCCTGCGGACACAATCGTGTGTTCCGGCCATGAATATACGGCGGCCAATGCCAAGTTTGCGCTGACCGTCGAGCCGCAGAACGAGGCCCTGCAACAGCGTGTCAAAGACATTTCAGAAGCCCGCGCCAAAGGCGTGGCGACCGTGCCCTCTCTGCTCTCATTGGAACTGGCCACAAATCCGTTTTTGCGGGCCTCCTTGTCAGAGGTGAAAGCCTCCCTAAATATGAAAGAGACCGCAGACGCGGATGTTTTTGCAGAGATCCGCGCCAGAAAAGATCGTTTCTGATCTGATTTCCGACTCCGGCCACATGGGCATGCCGCAAATCTCTTCGTGCCCAAACTGCCCAAAAACAAGCCACAAGGGCAAAATCTATGTGAGCTTGAAAAGAAAAGACTTGAAGATTGGCGAAGAAAACCGATCCTTAAGAATAAGACGTCAAGGATGGACGTGGCCACGCCCACGTTCGGCCCAAGGTAAGGAGCACGCCACGTGCCGTCATTTTCGAACACCCTAGAGCAAGCCATTCATTCTGCGCTGGCATTGGCAAATGCGCGCAGACACGAGTTGGCCACACTGGAACACCTGTTGCTGGCTTTGATCGACGAGCCGGACGCCGCCAAGGTCATGCAAGCCTGTAGCGTTGATCTCGACAGCCTGCGCAAGACCCTGGTCGAGTTCATCGACGATGATCTTTCGACGCTGGTCACGGATGTGGATGGGTCCGAAGCTGTCCCCACCGCCGCATTCCAGCGCGTCATTCAGCGCGCCGCGATCCACGTCCAAAGCTCCGGTCGCACAGAGGTGACGGGGGCCAACGTCCTTGTTGCGATCTTCGCAGAGCGGGAATCAAACGCGGCCTTTTTCCTGCAAGAACAGGATATGACCCGCTATGACGCTGTGAACTTCATCGCGCATGGCGTTGCCAAGGATCCCAACTACGGCGAAACGCGCCCTTTGACCGGGTCCAGCGATATCGGCGAAGAGTCGCAAACCGTTGATGATGACGGCAAGGAAAGCGCGCTCGCCAAATATTGCGTCGATTTGAACGTGAAATCGAAAAAGGGCGACGTTGATCCCCTGATCGGACGTGGCGACGAGGTAGATCGCTGTATTCAGGTGCTCTGCCGTCGCCGCAAGAACAACCCCCTCTTGGTGGGGGATCCCGGCGTTGGCAAAACCGCCATTGCCGAAGGTCTGGCGCGCAAGATCGTCAATGGCGAGACGCCAGAGATCCTGAGCGGTGCCACGATCTATTCGCTCGATATGGGCGCATTGCTGGCGGGCACACGGTATCGCGGTGATTTCGAAGAACGACTCAAGGCCGTTGTCACTGAGTTGGAAGAGCATGAAGATGCCATTCTTTTCATTGACGAAATCCATACTGTAATCGGCGCGGGCGCGACCAGTGGCGGTGCGATGGATGCCAGCAACCTGCTGAAACCTGCCCTGCAAGGCGGCAAGCTCCGCTGCATGGGTTCGACCACGTACAAGGAGTTCCGTCAGCATTTTGAGAAAGATCGCGCCCTGTCGCGCCGGTTCCAGAAAATCGACGTGAACGAGCCGACCGTGGATGACAGCATCAAGATCCTAAAGGGTCTCAAGCCATATTTTGAGCAGCATCACGACATCAAATACACCAGTGATGCGATCAAAATGGCGGTCGAACTTTCAGCACGGTATATTCACGACCGCAAACTGCCCGACAAGGCCATCGACGTCATCGACGAGGCCGGGGCCGCGCAGCATCTGGTTGCCGAAAGCAAACGACGCAAGACCATCGGTGCGAAAGAGATCGAGGCCGTCATCGCCAAGATCGCCCGCATTCCACCAAAGACGGTCAGCAAGGACGATGCAGAGGTTCTGAAAGACCTCGAGGTATCCCTGCAACGCGTTGTTTTTGGTCAGGATCCAGCCATTTTGGCCCTTGCCTCGGCAATCAAACTTGCGCGTGCTGGCCTGCGAGAGCCGGAAAAACCCATCGGGAACTACCTGTTCGCGGGTCCCACCGGTGTCGGCAAAACCGAGGTGGCCAAACAGTTGGCGGATACGCTGGGTGTCGAACTACTGCGCTTTGACATGTCTGAATACATGGAAAAGCACGCAGTCTCGCGCCTGATTGGTGCCCCTCCGGGATATGTTGGGTTCGATCAGGGCGGTATGTTGACCGACGGTGTCGACCAGCATCCCCATTGCGTGTTGTTGCTTGACGAAATCGAAAAGGCACACCCGGACGTTTACAACATCCTCTTGCAGGTGATGGACCACGGTAAATTGACAGACCACAACGGTCGCAAGGTCGATTTTCGCAATGTGATCCTGATCATGACCACCAACGCAGGTGCCTCTGAACAGGCGAAAGAGGCGATTGGATTTGGTCGTGATCGGCGAGAGGGCGAGGATATCGCTGCAATTGAACGTACCTTTACGCCCGAATTCCGCAATCGCCTTGATGCGATTATCCCGTTTGGCGCGCTGCCAAAAGAGGTGATCATGCAAGTGGTTGAAAAGTTTGTGCTACAGCTTGAGGCCCAGTTGATGGACCGCAATGTCTCGATCGAGCTTAATCGCCCCGCAGCAGAATGGCTTGCCGACAAAGGATATGACGACAAAATGGGTGCGCGTCCACTTGGCCGTGTCATTCAGGAATACATCAAGAAACCGCTCGCCGAAGAATTGCTCTTTGGCAAGCTCACCAAAGGTGGTTTGGTCAAAGTCGGCATTAAGGATGGCGCTATCCATCTGGATATAGAAGAGGCGCAGGCCCCCCGGCTATCGTCTAAAAAACCGCCTCTTTTGACGGCGGATTGATCCGGGGCCTCGCCTTTGGCCTAGGGCTTTGGGCATCCTCAGTGGCAGCACAACAGTTGCAACTAAGGATGCCCGTCGACTGCATATTGGGTAAAACCTGTTTTATTCAAAAGTATGTAGATCGTGATCCCGGACCTCAGTATCGGGACTTTGCCTGCGGTGCGCTGTCAAATGACGGTCACCGCGGCACCGATATCGCGCTATATGACCATATCGCGATGGACAGAGGGGTTGATGTGCGGGCTGCCGCTGATGGTACAGTCGCAGCGACCCGCGACGGAATGCCGGATATCTTGGTCACGGCCCCGAATGCCCCTGACGTTACAGGGCGTGCCTGCGGTAATGCAGTCATCATTAACCACCCAGACGGCTGGCAGACCCGGTACTGCCACATGAAGAAAGGCAGCTTACGTGTCAAAACCGGCATGAGGGTCACGTCTGATACAGTGATTGGTCAAGTCGGCCTGAGCGGCTCAACCGAGTTTCCTCACCTTCATATCTCTGTGTTCAAAGATGATGTGCTTGTCGATCCGTTTCAACCCAATCCGAATGCCACATGTGGGGCACCAAGTGACCCGCTGTGGGGGGGTCCGATTCCCTATGTTCCCGCCGGACTGATTTCCACTGGCTTCGCAGCGGCTGTCCCCGATTTCATGGACATCAAGATCGGTACCGCCAACACCCAAGACCTGCCAAACACTGCGCCTGCATTGGTACTTTGGACACATATTTTTGGCGGGCGAAAAGGTGATATTGTGACCCTTGAAATCACTGGTCCGCAAGGTCCTTTCCTGACCCAAACCGTCCTGCTTAAACGCACACAGTCCCGCCTGTTTCGGGCGAGCGGTCGCAAGCTGAACGGCCCAAAATGGCCAGCGGGCCTTTATACTGGCATCGCTACGCTGACACGCGATGGTGCCCAGATCGGACACCAAACAGCCACGGTGCTTGTCCGTCAGTAGCACCTCAGTCGTTACTTTTCGGTAAGTTTCAACTCGATACGCCGGTTTTGCGCTCTGGCTTCCGGGGTGATGTCCGTGTTGATCGGTTGATATTCGCCAAACCCCGTAGCCGCCAGTCGCTCCGGATCAAAGCCCAGAACCTCGGACATATAGAGCACCACCGACAAAGCGCGCGCTTGGCTAAGTTCCCAATTATTTGCGAATTTTCCGGGCGAGATGAATTTCTGATCATCGGTATGACCATCCACCCGGATCACCCAATCGATTTCTGGCGGGATATCATCTGACACCTCTTCAAGGATACGGACCACTCGTTCAATCTGGGCTTTTCCCGCCTCGGAAAGGGTCGCATCGCCAATAGCAAACAGCACTTCGGATGAGAAGACAAAGCGGTCGCCGTCGATCCGGACACCCTCACGATCCGCGAGGACATCCCGTAGTTTTCCAAAGAACTCAGAGCGATAGCGTTCCAGTTGCTTGGCTTCTTCTTCCAAACGCTTGCGTTCTGCGGCCTCCAACTCGGCTCGTTTTCCCTGCTCGCTCGCAACCCGGGCAAGGGCAGCATTCAGGCGTTCACCAAGGGCCTTGATTTCGACCTGCGCCTCTTGTTCATCGTTTTCGACAACATTCAACAGCGCCTGAAGGGTCAGGATCTCGTTTCGAAGATCCGCCACACTTTGCCGCAAAACCTCTGCCTCACGCAGGCTTCTCGCGGACAAAGCCTCTTTTTCCGATAGTTCCGCGTTTGCAGTTGCCAGCAAGATCGCCTGCTGTTCTGCCTCGCTCAACGCCTCTTTCAGGTCGGTCTCTGCTTTTGATTTCGCCGCAAACGCTTCGATCAATTGACGCTGAAGCTCTTGTTCATTGCCCACATCCACCCGCAACGCATCTGCCTCGGCAATCGCCGTAGCAAGCGCGTCCTGGCTGCCATCCAAGGCATTTTCCAACTCGTAGCGCGCCAAAAGAGCGGCCGCGAGGCGGGCGTTCAGGTCTTCTTGCGAGGTTCGCGCGGCGGCCAGAAGGGTCAGGGTCTGCTCTGCCTCTTTGCGCTTTTCCTCAAGCTCCAAACTCATCGCAGTCAGTTCTGCATCCGAATTGGCAAGTTGTTCGCGCAGTGCCATGGCAGCGGCGGCATCGGCCAGACGCGCGGCCTCTTCTTCACTCAGGCGCTCTTGCACGGTGGCAAGGTTCCGGCGCAATTCCTCTGCTGCCGCGGCTTCTGCCAGGCGGGTCGCCTCTGCATCGGTCATTTCTGACTGAAGATCTGCCAAACGTTTGCGCAACTCGTCGGCGGCGGCGGCCTCTGCCAAACGCGCGGCCTCTTCGTCGGTCAACTCGGTTTGCGTGGCGGCCAATCGTTGCTGCAAATCCGTCAAAGCGGCCTGTTCTGCCAGCCGCGCGGCCTCGGCTTCGCTGAACTGCACCTCCATCTGGGCCAGACGTTGGCGCAGATCCTCTGCGGCGGCGAGTTGCGCAAGACGCTCTGCATCTGTTTCCGTGATGCTTGTTTCCAGATTGGCAAGCCGTTGGCGCAAGGCCTCGGCTGCGGCTTGTTGGGCCAGCCGTTCGGCCTCTTCTGCCGTCAGACTGCTTTGCGCCGCATCAAATTGGCTTGTCAAAGCCGCCAATTGTTGGCGCAAAGCTTCGGCAGAGGCCCGTTCTGCAAGCCGTTCGGTTTCTTCGGCACTCAGACTGGTCTGCGTTTCCGACAGCTGGGTTTCAAGGCTCGCCAACTGCGAGCGCAATGTGTCAGACGCGGCCATCTCTGCCAGACGCGCGGCCTGTTCCTGCGTCAAATTTGTCTGTGTTTCTGCAAGGTTAGCCTCGAGGCTGGCCAAGCGTTGACGCAGGGCCTCTGCCGCGACGGCCTGTGCCAAACGCTCTGTCTCTTCCGCCGTAAGGGTCTGTTGTGTCTGCGCGAGTTGCGTTTGCAGGGCATTCAATTGCTGTTGCAGGTCCTCGGCGGCGGCAAGGGCAGCAAGACGCCCGGCCTCTTCGTCTGTCAGACTGGCTTGCGCCGCCGTCAATTTCTGCTGGGCCGCCGCAAGTTGCTGGCGCAGGGATTCAGCTGCGGCACGTTGTGCGGAAAGCTCGGTCTGTTCGGCGGTCAGGTTCGCCGTATTGACCGTCAACGCGCCTTCCAGAGATGCAATCTGCGCACGCAACGTTTCAGAGGTGGCGAGCGCTGCAAGACGCGCGGTTTCTTCGGCTGTGAAATTCGCCTGCGCTTCGGCCAGTTGTTGTTCCAACCCGGCAAGCTGTCTGCGCAACGCCTCGGCAGCAGCACGTTCGGCAAGCCGTTCTGTTTCCTCGGCTCTGAGACCTTGCTTTGCAGAGTTAAGCTCACTGGTCAGCGAATCCACCCGTTCTTGCAGAATTTGCGAGTTCGCCAGTTCCACAAGATTTGCCGCCTCGCGCTCTGTCAGATCAGCCTGCGCTTGGGTCAGTTGCTCTTGCAGCCCGGCAAGCTGACGGCGCAGCGCCTCTGCAGCGGCCTGTTCGGCAAGACGTCTGGCCTGCTCTTCGGTCAACGCGGTAGTTTGCGTTTCGACCTCGCGGCGCAGAGCCGCAATCACAGTCTGCGCATCTGCGCTTTCTGTTTGGCTTAATTCAAGGGTTTGACCGGTTGCGGCCAGATCACTACGAAGTGCTGCGACGAGGGCGGATTGTTCTGCCAAAGACTGGTTCACACGGGTCAGTTCAAGTTGCAGGGTCTCGCTTTGCGAGGTTTCAAGAACCAAGGCGGCGCGTTCTGCGTCCAGCATACTGTTGGCGGATTGCAATTGCGCACGCAGGGCCGAGGCCAGCGAAATCTCGGTGGTCAGAGCATCAGAAGTGCGGGCCAATTCGCCGCGCAGCGTGTCGATAGCGTTCTGACGGTCCACGCCCGCCGCGCGCTCGTTCGCCAAAGCGTTTTCAGCGGTTTGAAGTTGTAATTCCAAAGAGTTGACCACGTCCCGAGTGGCACCAAGGTTGTCTTTGGTCTCGTCAAATGCCGCGAGCGAGGCCTCTAACCGGGCGAGGCGGGCAAGCATTGTGTCTTGGTCTGCGGCGGCAACGGTCAGTTCATTGTTTTTCGCAGAAAGCTCTTGTTGCGTGGCGGCAAGGCTATCCCGCAACGCGGCCAAGGTTTCCAGAGCGGTCTGCTTTTCGGTATTCTCTGCGCTGAGTGACGCCTGCAAAGCCAGAATTTGGGCCTGCAATTCCTCGCCTTGGGTCAGTGCAACCTGACGGGCGGCGGTTTCCTGATCCAGCGTTGCTTGCAGCGTGGCAAGGCGTTCGTTCAAAGCGGCATTTTCAGAGGCAGAACCATCAAGGCGGGCCAGAGCATCGGCCAAGGATGCCTCTGTCTCGACAGCGCGGCTGCGCATATCGGCGATCATGGCGTCCAAGGCATCGCGGCGGGCTGCGGCAAGGCGGGCGGCCTCGACCTGTTCGTCGATTTCAGTGCGTGCCTGTGCCAACGCCAGTTGCAGCGCCTCTTGCCGGGTTACCAGTTGCGCGTTTTCGCCCTGCGCCGCCTCTAGATCCGCCGCAAGCGCGACACCTTCGGCACGCGCTGAATCGCGCTGCGCCAATAGCGAGGCGACCTGTTCTTCGAAGCTGGCGATCTGAGAACCTTGCGCCGTCAGCACCTCTTGTTGCTCGGCATTCTCGGCCTGAAGCGAGGAAATCAGCGCGGCCTGTGCGGCTTCGGTCGCGCGGGCTTCGTCAAGAGAGGTGTTCAGGGCCGTGACCGACCCTTCAAGCTCGAACGAGCGTTGCTGTTCCAGACCAAGGGCCTGCGCCAGCGCATTAACCTCTGCCCCCAGCGTTTCAAGCTCTTTGTCCTGACCGGTGATCGTTTCGCGCAGCACAAACTGCACGATCATAAAGATCGTCAGCACAAACATCAGCACCAGCAAAAGACCGGTCATCGCGTCGACAAAACCCGGCCAGATGTTGGCCGAAACACGTTGCACAGATCGCCGGGGCAGTGCCATAGCCTATCCTCGCCGACTGCTTGCAGGACCTTCGCGGGTAATCTGACGCACCGCTTTGGTCAGAGCAGAGATGTCGGCACGCAGGTCGGTGGTGGTTTCCTGTCGTCCGGCTGCCATTTCTTCGAGGATGCGCAGCAATTGCACGTCAATCGAGCGCAAGCGCATGCGGCTTTCGGCATCAACTTGACCGCCACCACCGAGATTTGTTTGATTTTCCAGCAGCTTGACAAGCCGGGATTGCCCGTCTGCGATCTTGTTCAGTGCGGCATTGCTATTATCATCGCGATCCATGCGTTGCGTCATGCGATCAATCGAATCCGCAAGCGTCCCCAATTTCTCATCCACCATCGACCGGCTGACGTCCGACTGCGTGTAAATCGTGTGCAGCGATTCCATCTGCTCGGCCATGTGATCAAGGATCGCCGCCACGGCCCCCTGATCTGTCCCGCCATCCCCGTCGCCAGAGGCATAGCCAAGCCGGGTGATCGTGGACATCCACTCTTCAAGCTCGCGATAAAAGCGGTTTTGCCCGTGCCCGGCAAAAAGTTCGAGAAGACCAATCACCAGCGATCCAGCCAACCCCAAAAGAGACGAGCCAAAGGCGACGCCCATACCGCCAAGTTGTTTTTCAAGTCCGGTCATCAGACGGTTGAACACATCCATCGCGCCTTCGTTGTCTTGCGGGGCAAGCGAGCGGATCGTTTCGACCACGGCGGGAACGGTGGTGGCAAGGCCATAGAAAGTGCCTAAAAGGCCAAGGAAAATCAGTAGGTTGACGATATATCGCGTGATATCACGCGCCTCGTCGATACGGGTTGCAACAGAATCAAGGATCGAGCGGGCAGAGCTGGAATTGATCTGCATCTTTGCGCCACGCGTGCGCAGCAAGGCCGCCAAGGGGGCCAGCAAACGCGGCGCTGTAGTGTTTTCATGCCCCGGCGTGGCGGCGGCAAAGTCGACGATCCACTTGACCGAACTGACCAGTTGCACCACCTGCCAGAAACAGGTGAGGATGCCAAAGACAAAGACGAAAATGATGAACCCGTTCAGGTAGGGGTTCGCAAGCACGACCTCTGACACGTTTGCGTAGGCGAAATAGCCGACGACAACAACGCATCCCAAAACAAGGCACATCCGAATGAATGTACCCACAGGTTGAGAGAAATAATGCTCGGCCTCGCGATCCGGCTGGTCCATTTGGACGTGTCCTGACCTTCATTGATTGTTGACAGCGTACTTGCGAATGCTGCGCCTGCCAACACCCGTTCTGCATTGTCGCTAATTCGTTAAAAGGCGTACCTTTTCTGCCAGCCACGCAAGGTCTGGATCGGCAATCCCAAGCTCTGCCAGATGATCGGTTGTGTTGAACAGATATTCGCTATTGGGTCCGCGTTCCCCCACAGATCGGGCGATGATCTCGGCCTGTTCCATCAGGGGGACCTCTGCACAGTATTGATCGTGATCGGTATCAACAACATAGGTCACGGCCCGCACCTCGCGCCCATCGGCCAGATGAAGCGTCAGGATCTTTTCCAGATAGGCCGATGACACCAACTCACGCTCGCGCAGATAGGCCAGTGTTGTGTTGGCCTCATCCTGCGGTACCGCAAAGGCAATCCCCAGACATTCTGTCGCGTCAGAGGCATCCAGTGCCAGCACCAGACCCGGATCCTCGACGGTGCCGCGATGATGGATCGAGCGCATACAAAAGGTTCGGGCATAGCCCGGCAGTGTCGCAAGCACGCGTTCTGTATGGGGAAAGCCGGGGTTCCACATCAACGAGCCGTAACCGAAGACCCAAAGCGGGTTAAGATCCATAGGACTGGTCCTTTCAAACTTCGCCCTATAAACACCAGCGATACGGCAGGGTCAAAGGGACAAACATGCGCATCATACTGGCAGCGGTTCTTGTACTTGCGGCGCTTTGGTCTGGCTATTGGTTTATCGGATCGCGCGGTGCCGAAAGCGAGATGCGTGGATGGCTGGATCAACGCGCGGCCGCGGGCTGGGTCGCCGGGTACAGCGATGTCAGCACACGCGGTTATCCCAATCGCTTTGATACCACGATCAGCGATCTGGACCTTGGCGACAAACAATCCGGCGTGATCTGGTCTGCTCCCTTTGTGCAACTGTTTCGCCTAAGCTATCGCCCTGATCATATTATCGTGGTCTGGCCGCAAACCCAGAGCCTGAGAACCCCCAGCCAACGCCTGACGCTGACCAACGAGTCCGCAAAAGGCAGTTTTGTGTTTGTATCCGGCGGCGACATGCAGTTGGATCACGCGACTTTTGTGGCCGAAAGCGTCGCGGTGACCTCGTCTGACGGGTGGCGCGTCGAGGCGTCAAAGGCCCTGCTTGCCACCCGCCCCGGTCCTTTGACGCATGCGGTTGATCTTGGTGTTGACGTCACAGCCATCCGCATCGGGGGCACTTTGTCAGACAGGTTGGCCGATACCGATCTGGCCTCCGGCACGATAGAGCAGGTCAAAATCGACGCAACGCTTGGATTTGATGCGCCATGGAACAAACTGGCGTTCGCGGTTAATCGACCCGCGCTGACAGCGTTGGATCTTAGACAGATGCAGATTATCTGGGGCGATCTGGAATTCAACGCCTCGGGCACGCTTGCCATTGACGCCGAGGGGCTGCCCACGGGCAAGATCGAGATCCGCGCAAAGAATTGGCGAGAGATGTTACAGCTTGCAGTCGCGATGGGCTGGATTCCCGCTGGCATCGCAGGGCCGATCGAGTCTGGATTAACGTTTCTGGCCTCGGTGTCAGGCGCAGCTGACACGCTGGAGGCCCCCCTGAAATTCGAGAATGGCAAGATCGCGTTCGGGCCGATCACACTGGGCGACGCCCCCCGGTTGATCCTGCCATAGGGCTATTTGCAATAGGCCCCGCCGCGATGTTTTGCGACATCGAGGTGAAAGTGATCCTGATGATGGGCGTCGGAATTGGGCCCTAATACTGTGCCGAACGTCCCACAGGCCCCGCGATGGATTTTCTTCAATACCGGCCCTTGCCGTTTGTCGCGCCACCCACCTAGCACCGTCAGCGCGGTCCCGTTTTTCAGGTTGATCGCAGAGATATCAATGGCGTTTCCGCGCCCATGCTCTGAAATCTTTGCACCGGGGATATTGTTACGCGTGCGACAGGAATAATGCGCCGCGACCCGCAACGAGGTCACGCCGCCCCCCGTTCGCCCGACAGAGGGCTTGACCGTCTTGCTGACCCATGTCCTCAAAGCTTTGGCCGTGGTGCAATTGACTGTCGCCGCCATGCTAAGCTTGACCCCATCGACCTCTGTGATCCGCACTGGGTTTTGCACGCCACACCCCCTGATCTTGCCGGGTATCCGTGAGATTTCCTGACCACGAATGGCTCTGTCTCCGCAGACAGAGCCACGCGTTGCGAATTTCACCGGTTTTTCGGCTTTGGGGCGCCGCAAGGCCGCGCGCACGATGGCGGCGATATTCTTGGGGCGTCCTTCGGGGCGGGGCGAGACAGCAACCGCCTCGGCGGTCGAAGGGCCGGGTGCAGGACTTGCTACAACCGCTTGGGCCAGAGGCACGGTGCCGGGGCGGATATCCGGGCGGATCGACTGTGTTGGCGCATTGGCAAAACTGCCAGAGACCAGAACCAACCAAAGGCCCGTCGCCGCCAATGTGGTGCTGATCTCTGGTCGCAGGTTCATTTCAATTTCACTCCTCGCCCGAAATCGGGGGCATTCGTGTCCTGCCCCGCCTCAATGATCCCGCGCCGGATCGCTCTGGTCCGTGTGAAATAGTCAAACAGATGATCCCCGTCGCCCAGCCGGATCGCCCGCTGAAGCGCGAACAACTCTTCTGTAAAGCGCCCGAGTATTTCTAAGGTCGCATCCTTGTTGGTCAAGAACACATCGCGCCACATGGTCGGGTCACTGGCGGCAATCCGCGTAAAGTCGCGGAAACCCGCCGCTGAATAGTTGATAACCTCGCCATCCGTCACCCGTTGCAGGTCATCCGCCACGCCAACCATCGTGTAGGCGATCAAATGCGGCGCGTGGCTGGTAACGGCCAGCACAAGATCGTGGTGGTCTGCGTCCATTTCATCGACCTTGGATCCCATGCCTTCCCACAGGGCACGCAGACGGGCGATAGCGTCCTTGTCGGTGTCCTCTTGGGGCACGATCAGGCACCAGCGGTTGTCAAAGAGTTCGGCAAAACCGGACCGCGGGCCGGAATGTTCGGTGCCTGCGATCGGGTGGGCCGCAACGAAATGCACGTCCTCTGGCACATGCGGGCTGACGGCAGTGATGATGTCACGCTTGACCGACCCCACATCCGTGACAGTGGCCCCGGCTTTCAGATAGGGCGCGATATCCTGCATGGCCTGACCCATCGCGCGCACAGGGACGGCGAGCACGATCAGGTCGGCGTCCGCAACCGCCTCTGCGGCGGTGTCGCAGATCGTATCACAAAGGCCAATCTCAGCCGCGACAGCGCGGGTCTCGGCAGAGCGGGAATAGCCGCTGATCTGTCCGGCCAATCCCCCCCGGCGCATGGCGTGGGCCATAGATCCGGCGATCAGACCCAAGCCAATCAGCGCAACCTTTTTGTAAATCACACTCATGCCCCGCGCGCCTTGAATCCGGCAATCGCATGGGCGACCCGGCGGCAAGAGGATTCATCGCCGACCGTGATGCGCAGACAATGGGGCAGCTTGTATCCCGCCACCTGCCGCACGATCAGCCCGGCAGTCTTGAGCCAGGTGTCACAGGCGCTTGCCTCTTGTTCATCGGCAAAACGCGCAAGGATGAAATTGGCGCTGGAGGTGTCAGAGGGCACACCGAGATCGGCCAGAGCATTGGCAAGCCACGCGCGCATCCGGCGGTTTTCGGCAAGGCATTTTTCGACAAAGGCGCGGTCGTGCACGGCAGCCTCTGCGGCGGCAAGCTGTGTCTCGCTCAGGTTGAACGGGCCGCGAATGCGGTTCAGCACGTCGATGATCTCTTGCGGGCCATAGCCCCAACCAATGCGCAAGCCGCCAAGCCCATAGAGCTTGGAAAATGTGCGGGTCATAAAGACATTCTCTCGCCCTTCGATCAGGCCCGCGCCGCCGTCATAACCATCGACGAACTCGGCGTAAGCGCCATCCAGCACCAATAGCGCGCCCTTTGGCAGACCATCGGCAAGCCGTGCGATCTCGTTTCCACCGATCATGGTGCCGGTGGGGTTGTTGGGATTGGCGATAAAGACCAGCTTGGTGCGATCAGTGCAGGCCTCTAGCAAGGCGTCCACATCCGTCACGCGCTCGCGTTCGCGCGCCTCGACAGGGGTCGCCCCGGCCGCCATGGCCGAAATGCGATACATGGCAAAGCCGTGTTCCGTATGCACCACCTCATCGCCCGGCCCTGCGTAGCACTGACACAGGAAATGGATGATCTCGTCAGACCCGACACCGCAGATGATGCGCGCCGGATCCAGCCCATGCACCTCGCCAATCGCAACGCGCAGGGCCATATGGTCGGTCGACGGATAGCGATGTAATTGATGGGCCGCACGAGTATAGGCCTCGACGGCCTTGGGACTGGCGCCAAACGGGTTCTCGTTCGACGACAGTTTTGCAACGTCCGCCAAACCGGGCAGCGCAGATTGGCCACCCTGATAGAGATCAATGCCCATAATGCCGGGCTGCGGCTGAATAGTCGACATAATACGGCCCTCCTCATGTCAGAGCCGTTCTATCCAGCCCCCCGTGGATAGGCCAGTGTCAAACGAGGATTGCCGTTCTTTGGCGATGCGTCAGTTGCTGCTACACCGCGCCGGACGCCCGCTCGCAGCGATCATACTGCACAGTTCGGCCCGCACGTCCCTAATCCCGCGCCCTTGCAAGGTCGCGATCCGGCTGATGGCCTCATCTGTCAGGGTGCCCACATCGCTGGCCATGGCCACCGCTTTGGCCTCTGCCTCTATGGCGCTGTTCAGGTCGGATTGCGTCTTGCGCAGTTTACCGGCAAGATCAGAGGTCTTTTGGTTCAAAGATGTCACATTCGCCGCAAGAGACCGCCGTTCCTGTGTGACTTTTTCCAACTCTGCCGTCATTTCTTCGATCCGCGCCATCGCGCGTTCCAAAGCGGCATCCTTTAACGTCGAAACAGCCGATTCCTGCGCCAAAGCCACTTTGGTTTCGGCCAATTCGCCCTCTAGGTCTGCAATACGGGCACGCAGATCGGCGGATGCCGCCCGCTCCAAAGCGAGATCCAGCAGCGTCTTGTCAAAGGATTTTGTCTGGCTCGCCAGATCTGCCTTCGTCGACTCAAGCTCTTTTGACAAGGCATCCGCAGAGTCAAACAGGGCCGGGATATGCTCGTTTGCAACGTCAAGCTCTGATTGGGTCTTGGTCAGGGCCTCTTGAGTCGCCTCAAGTTCGCCGGCGAGGGCGGCCTGCGCCAATTCTGATTCGGCCTCTACACGGGCAATTTGAATGTCGTTCTTGACCTGCATGTCGCGCACAAGGATCGCCGCGGCCTCTGCCTCTGCAATACCTTCGGGCGAACTAAGCAGAAACCCGTCCATCAACGTGGGAAAAATCGCCTGCGCTGTCGATGTCGCATCGTAGCACGATCCACCGATCGCCTCGCCGTCTTTGTAAATGAAATACGCCTCTGCCGAGATTTCCAGCGCACCTTCCGAGGTAATCATGGAATATTTGTCGCCGTCACGGCGCACAGGAATATCGACATCATCAATCAGACTGGTTTCGCCATTGACGTCGTTGCGAAACACATAAAGCGCGCTCTGACCCCGCGCCTCGCAGTCAAAGACCGCCATGTTTTGCAGGGCTTCATCCAAAGTCTGTTCAGCAGAGGCCGTGCCCACCATAGAGACCAGACCCAATGCAATCATTTTCCGCCACATAATGCCCACCAAAAATTTTTGTTCATTTATCCGAGAGTCGTTGAAAAATTTTCGCACAAGTCCGCGCGGAATGCAAAGAAAGTCGGAGAAAAGAAAAAACCCGCCGGCAGAAAACTGCAGGCGGGTTTGTGGATTCACGCAGCGATTGAAATGGGCTGCGGATTAGTTCTTGGCGTAGTATTCCACGACCAGATTTGGTTCCATCACAACCGGATAAGGCACATCGCCCAGACCCGGCGTCCGAACGAAGGTCGCGGTCATCTTGGCGTGGTCGGCCTCGAGGTAATCGGGAACATCGCGCTCTGACAGACCAACAGCCTCTAGAACGACGGCCAGTTGCTTGGACTTGCTGCGGACCTCGATCACATCGCCTTCCTTCACACGGTAGGACGGGATGTTGACGCGCTGACCGTTGACCGTGACGTGGCCGTGGTTCACGAACTGACGGGCGGCAAAGACAGTCGCAACGAATTTGGCGCGGTAGACGACAGCGTCCAGACGACGTTCCAGCAGACCAATCAGGTTTTCACCAGTGTCACCCTTGACACGCTCAGCCTCGGCATAGATGCGGCGGAACTGCTTTTCGGTCAGGTCGCCGTAGTAGCCCTTCAGCTTTTGCTTTGCGCGCAGCTGGATACCAAAGTCGGACAGTTTGCCCTTGCGGCGCTGACCGTGCTGGCCGGGGCCATAATCACGACGGTTGACCGGGGACTTTGGACGACCCCAGATGTTTTCGCCCATACGGCGGTCAATTTTGTACTTGGCAGAGGTTCTTTTTGTCATCCCCTGATCTCCTTCACTTTGTTATGCGCCATCATCATGTCCGAAAACCGGTATCCCACTTTTCGGGATGATGGCCGTTTGAAGGGCGTTGTCCTCTCCCCGGATTTTGCCGAGGCGACAGGGCACCTTTTGCAAGGGCCTCCAACACCAATAAATAGTCCCGCACGTTTCCGTCCGGGACTTGCGCTTATACGTGCCTAAGCGACCGAGTCAATGGGGGCCAAAGCCCTTATAGCGCAATATCGCCGCTTCTGCTGGGCTAAGCTGGCGACGGGCAAAAGCCCCATACATACTGGCGTCGCCTGCCATATCCGGCACACGCTCTATCAGGTCTTGCTGTTGCACCGGATCAATTGCATCCAGCGACATCGAGGCCGGGTGAAAGCTTTCGGTTTCCAGACCGTTGGCAAAGACGATCTGGTGACGGTCCAACAGCATGTGAACATAAGTCACCTGTTGTATTTGGCGGTCGATCAGGATCGTTCTGTCGTTCAAAAGATCACGGGCAGAAACAAGAACCTCGGACTCGTTGAACAGAGCCTGCGCCAGATCACCTTTGATCAGCATCCGGTGCTGAGGCGAGACCAGCAGATCCTCGTCCGGCACATCCAGACCCACCGCGCCTGCACGGATACGGATCGGTCGCAGATCTGGCATCGCATATAACCGCGCGCCGCTCATCCGCCGGGATCCGATCCAACGCACCGGCTGAGGGCCGTCGTCCTTGGTCAGGATCAGATCATCCTCGCGCAGATCGCGCATCAACTTGACCCCGTCCGGGGTCGCAATCCGCGTTTCGGGGGTAAAACAGATCACCGAGGGAATGATATCGCCCGTGCGGTTGGGGTGCAGCGTTTCCTCTGTCACATGCGTCACCCAAAGATCCTGCCCCTCGGGCGGGATGTCATCAAGGAACATCAACAAAGGCACATCGCGGTCCGGAACGTCAATCAGGGTCGCCGTATAACTGCGCCGCCCATCCGTGACCGCAAACCCATGATCCAACAAAGGATCATCAGGGGCCGCGACCGGAACCGCCTGAGGTTTGTCCAGCGCCGCACAAACCAAGCGACGCACAGCCCACGCCGCATGTTTTCTTAAAATCGTTGTCTCTTCGCTATGCGCCAAAACCAGAACGTCCGAAGGACCATCCACACGCGTGGCCTCTCCGTGCCACTGCCATACGGCTCCGACGGAAAGCGAAGAGACCGAAGCCGCCGCCAAGCCGTCAAGTTCTGTTTGCGCCCACGAAATGACAAACGTGCCACGAAAGCCCGTTCTCATACCTGTATGCCTGCTCGTTTTCTTTTATTATTAAGAACGAGTTAAAGCGTTTCCAGTTTATGTAGAAGCATACCCGGCCTCGCAAAAGTAGTTCC
>CALGTJ010000595.1 GCA_937901435.1 uncultured Rhodobacter sp.
ACCGGCCCCGCGCCAGAATGCCAGCGTTTCGGCGGCGGGTGTGGCCTGCTCGTCAAGCGTCAGCATCCGCGCCATCAACCAGGCTGTTCGGGTGGTCACCAGTTCCGCGCCATGTTCGGTTTGAAACCAACCCGCAAGGCCGATGTGATCGGGGTGGTGATGGGTTACGACGACACGCTTGATCGGCTTGCCAGCTAGAGGCCCCTCGATCAGACGCCGCCAGATCGCCTTGCTGCGGCGACTGGCAAAGCCTGTGTCAACAATCGTCCAGCCATCGCCATCGTCCAGCGCATAGCAATTGACGTGATCCAGCTTCATCGGCAGCGGCAGGCGCAGCCACAGCACCCCCGCAGCAACCTCAATCGCTTCGCCTTCGGCGGGCGGGGTTTCAAAAGGGTGGCGCAACTGTGCAGGCCCGGCATCCATCATGCGACCAGATCATCCACGCTCAGCGCATAAAGCCCGTCTGCCCCAGCAAGGGCGTGGGCGCAAAGCCCCGCATACTCCGGCAAAAGTCGCAAAATGTAGACCTGCGCCAATGCCACTCGTTTTGGATCAGCGATGGCAGATTTCAAATGGAAATGCGCACCCAGCAGCCTGGCAAAGGCCTTTAGGTAGGGCACAGCGCCTGCGAAACGGTCGTTCATGTCCTGCCCAACCATCCATTCCGTCGTCTCGCGCAGGGTCTTTGCCGCGTCAATGACCGACTGCGCCAAAACGGGCAGAGCGCCTTGCGCGGCTTCAGCCTCGGTCTGGATCTCGTCTATCAGACGATAGGCCGCCTCGCCCCCGTCCATCATCTTGCGCCCCACAAGATCCATCGCCTGAATTCCGTTGGTCCCCTCGTAAATCGCCGTCACCCGCACATCGCGGGCGTATTGCGCGGCACTGGTTTCTTCGATGAACCCCATACCACCATGTACCTGCACGCCCATCTCAGCCACAGCGATGCCGGTGTCTGTGCCATAGGCCTTGGTGATCGGCGTCAGCAAAGCGGCCCGGGCGCGCCATTCGGCGTTACCTGTGGCATTGGTCATGTCAATCGCCACCGCATTGGCCAGCGCAATGGCGCGCGCCGCATAGGTTTCGGCCTTCATCGTGCTCAGCATCCGGCGCACATCGGCGTGGTCAAGGATCGTGCCCGTCCCACCCTCGACCATGGCGCGGCCTTGCTTGCGGTCCTTCGCATAGGCCAGCGCGTGTTGATAAGCACCCTCTGCCTGACCAATGCCCTGCACCCCGACGCCCAGACGCGCGTTATTCATCATCGTGAACATCGCGGCCATTCCGCCATTTTCCGGCCCGATCATCCAGCCCTGCGCGCCCTCATATTGCATCACCGCCGTGGGCGAGCCATGCAGGCCCAGTTTATGTTCCAGCGAGACCACGTTCAGTGTATTTGCTTGTCCCGGTTTCCCCTCTTGATCTGGTATCCATTTTGGCACAAGGAAAAGAGAGATCCCCTTGGTCCCCGGCACCCCGTCAGGCAACCGCGCCAGTACAAGGTGGCAGACATTCCCTGAGAAATCGTTATCACCCCACGAAATATAGATCTTTTGCCCGGTGATCGCATAGCTGCCGTCGCCGTTGGGGTCCGCCTTTGACCGCAGCGCCCCCACGTCAGACCCTGCTTGCGGTTCGGTCAGGTTCATCGTCCCGCACCATTCGCCCGAAATCAGCTTTGGCAGATACACCGCCTTGATCTGATCGCTGGCATGATGTTCCAGCGCCTCGATTTGCCCCTGCGTCATCAAAGGGTTAAGCTGCAATGACAGGCACGCCGCCGACATCATCTCGTTCACCGCCGTGGTCACCGTGATGGGCAGGCCCATGCCCCCAAACTCGGGATCGGCACTGGTGGACACCCAGCCCCCCTCGGCAATCGCGCGATAGCCCTCGGCAAAACCCGGCGAGGTGCGCACCACGGCGTTCTCTAGCCGTGCCGGATGCAGATCACCGTTTCGTTGCAGCGGCGCCAGGACATCCTCGCACAACCGTCCCGCCTCATTGAGAATCGCCTCGATCGTGTCGCTATCCGCTTCGGCAAAGTGGCCTGTGTTTGTCACCTGCCCCAACCCGACCACATGGTCGAACAGAAAACGAAACTCTGACACGGGGGCACGATATGGCATATGGCGTATTCCTCTAACACTTGGCAGGGGCGCAAACCCCCGATAAGACCGCCTTCATGGTATCACAGATCGCACCACAACCGCGAGCCGGAACAAGAGCGTCATTTAGACCGATATGACAGAGATGCTTTTCCCCGATGACATCGCCCGCGCGGCCGCCTTGCTGCGCGAGGGCGCTTTGGTCGCCTTCCCGACAGAGACGGTCTATGGCCTCGGCGCGGATGCCACCAATGACCGTGCCGTCGCAGGGGTCTTTGCCGCAAAGGGTCGGCCCAGCTTTAACCCACTGATCGTCCATGTCACGGATCTGCGCAGCGCGCGCGCGATTGCTGTTTTTGACGACACCGCCCTGATGCTGGCGCAGGCATTTTGGCCCGGCGCGCTGACCCTTGTTCTGCCGCTGCGCCCAGAGGCGGGCATCGCGCCGTTGGTCAGTGCGGGCCTGCCCACAATCGCCCTGCGCGTGCCCGATCACCCCTTGGCGATGGCCCTGCTGCGCGCATGTGGCAAACCCATCGCCGCGCCCTCGGCCAACCCCTCTGGCCGGATCAGCCCGACCACAGCCGCCCATGTGGCAGCCGGGCTAAACGGAAAAATCGCCGCGATCCTTGATGGAGGGCCCTGCCCCGTCGGGTTAGAGTCAACCATCGTTTCGCCCCAGCCAAGCCCATCCCTGCTGCGTCCCGGTGGACTACCCATCGATGCGATCGAAGCGCTGTTGGGTGCCCCACTGGAGCAAAGAAAAGATAGCGAAACACTTAATGCACCGGGACAATTGGCCTCGCACTACGCCCCAAAGGCAAGCCTGCGCCTGAATGCAAACCGATGTGCAAAGGAAGAGCTTTTGCTCGGTTTTGGCCCGGTCGAGGCTGACCTCAACCTCTCCCCCAGCGGCAATCTGATCGAAGCCGCTGCCAATCTGTTCAGTCATCTGCACCAGCTTGATACCATGAACAAACCCATCGCCGTTAGCCCAATCCCCCAAACCGGGTTAGGGCGCGCGATCAACGACCGCCTTCGCCGTGCAGCCGCACCGCGTGGTACCTGACGTCGCCTCTCAAATATCTTAATAAAAGCGTGCGGTCGCACACATTTTGGTCACGCTCTGCCGGCTCAGGCGCGCCCCGAATCTGATGACAACAGCAGCGGATCAATCCCCATCGACGCCAGTGCTGCCAGCCATTTCCCATCGTTATCCGCATCAAAGACGATCTCTGGCAGCGCGTCACAGGTCAGCCAGCCGTTGCTATGGATCTCGTCCTCCAGCTGGCCCGGCCCCCAGCCAGCATAGCCAAGCGCAAGGATCCTTTGATCGGGACCGCTGCCCTCTGCCATGTCGCTGAGGATATCGAGGGTCGCTGTCATCCGGAACCGGTCATCCACCTGCAATGTGGCATCCGATCCTGTGTATTCTGCACTGTGCAGCACAAATCCGCGCCCTCGCTCGACCGGACCGCCGTAATGCACCACGGTCCCCAGACCGCCCGCATTTCTGGGGATTGAAAGCTGATCCAGAAGATCCCCGATCTGCACCCCCGGAGCGGGTTTGTTGACGATCAGGCCCATAGAGCCCTCTGGCGAATGTGCGCACATAAAGATCACGGTTTTCTCAAAGCGCGGGTCGCCCATGCCGGGCATAGCGATCAATAGCTTGCCGCTCAGATCGCTGGAATCAGAAAGCTCAGTCATGGAGTTGACTGTGCCCCTTAACCGCCCCTTCACACAAGTGCGCCAAAAGCCACACAAACTGTCCTTCATCCGATTGTGATTTCCGCTTTGCCCACGAATGCTTAAGTTGCATGTTATGCTGAAAAAACTCGCCTCTGCCGCTCTGGTGGCCCTGATCATCGCCTCGCCCGCAACAGCGGGGTCCGGCGGATTCTCGCCAAAGGATGTGGCCAACATCGACATACTGCCCGGTTGGCGGACCGAGACCGGCACCTATATGACCGCATTGCGGGTCACATTGGCACCGGGGTGGAAAACCTATTGGCGCGCGCCCGGCGATGCGGGCATTCCGCCGCGCTTTGACTGGGACGGGTCCCGTAACCTGTCTGCAGTTCGGTTTCACTGGCCCGCGCCTTCGGTGTTCGAGGCCAACGGGATGCGGACCGTAGGGTACAAGAACGAATTGATCCTGCCGATTGAACTGACCCCGCGCACCAAGGGCAAGGATATCACCCTGCGGGCCAATGTCGAACTTGGCGTCTGCGAGGACATATGTGTGCCGATGCAGGTCAAGGTCTCGGCCGATCTGAAAGGCGCAGGTGCGTCAGACGCACGCATCAAGGGCGCAATGGCCGCCCGTCCCGCAACAGGCAAAGAAGCAGGTCTGCGCGGTGTGAAATGCGGGGTAGAGCCTATTTCCGACGGCCTGCGCCTGACTGCGCGCGTGGATATGCCCTCTTTGGGACGCAACGAGATTGCCGTTTTCGAACTGCCCGACCAGACGATCTGGGTGTCCGAGGCCAGCGTCGCACGCTCTGGCCGCACCCTGACGGCAACCTCGGATATGGTCCCGTCCAACAGCGCGCCTTTCCTGCTGGATCGTTCGCAAGTGCGGATCACGGTGATTGCCGGATCGGGTCAAGCCGTTGATATCATGGGGTGCAATGGCTAGCTTTGCACTGCGCCCCATGCTTTAGGCTGATTGCCGTTTGGTTGCTGCGACCGACAAGATCACCACCGAGATTACATAGTTCGCCAACACCACCAACGCCGTTCCCAAGACAAAGACCCCAAGCGCCAAGGGCATGACAGAGGCCGAGGCCGCGCTTGCAGGTAAAAGCGCCAGCACAACCGCTGGCAAGCTGCCTTGCACAATTGCAGCCCCCATGGTCACTGCGAACACCCCGGCGACGACCGCCCCGGTTATCCCTGTCACCCATGTCACCCGCTGCCCCCCGGCACGCCCACGCAGGGCGCGTTTGACGGCGGCGACCTGCTTGCCCACATCCTGCTGCATTGCCAAGAGAGCTGGCACAATCAGCAAGACCAGAAACATGCCAAACCCTAGCCCATAGACCAGCGTAATCACGGTGGGTTTCAGGAACTGCGCCTGTTGCGACTGTTCGTAAAGCAAGGGCGCGAGGCCAAGAACCGTGGTGGCGGTTGTCAGAAACACCGCCCGCAACCGGTCGCAGGTTCCATCGATAATCGCCGGAATAAGCCCGCGATCTTGCGCGTATTCATCCACCGTCGTGACCAGCACAATCGAATCATTGATGATAATCCCTGTCATCCCGATCAAGCCCACCACCGAGAACATGCTTAGCGGGACGTCCCAATAAAGATGCCCGAAAAAGGCACCCACAAGGCCAAAGGGAATAATCGCCATCACCACGAACGGCCGGGTCCAACTGCCAAAGATCCACGCCAGACAGAGGAAAATACCCACCATACAGAGAGCAAAGCCTGTTCGTGCATCACTCAGGAACTCATTTTCCTGCTCGGACAGGCCCGAGAGGTTTGAGGCGACGCCGAATTCTTCTTCAAGCTGCGGCAGGATGGTCGCTTGCAACTCTTCAAGAATAGCCGTGGCGCGGGCTGGGTCGTCTTCGGAAATATCGCCTGTGACAGATACCAGACGCAACCCGTTCTCACGCCGGATCGTCGAGAACCCGGACCGCGATTGCACCGTCACAATGTCGGCCAAAGCCACATATTCCCCGGCTTGGGTGCGCATCCGTGTGCGGTCCAGAAAATCTGCCGTCAACTCTCCGCCCGGCAGTTCCACCCGGATCGTGGCCGAGCGCGCACCATCGGGATAGGTCGCCGCCTCTATCCCGTTCAGGCGGTTGCGCAACACGCGCCCCAGATCGTCGATGGTAAAGCCCAGCGCCTGCCCCTGCGGGGTCAGATCCAGAACCAGTTCCTCTTTGTCGTAAGCCAGCGAATCCTCTAGCGCCGAGACCTCTGGAAATTGCGCCAGCTGCGCTTTCAGATTTTCCGCAGCCGCCTTGAGCGTTTCGCTATTGGCCCCGTAAAGCTGGACATCCAAAGCATCGCCGCCGGGGCCAGATCGCCAGCCCCGGAATGACACCGTTTCGACCAGCGGGTGATTGCGCACCTCGTCTTGCAGCTGGGCGACGAATTGAAACGAGGAATAAGGCCGCAGGTCTGCATCGATCAACTCGATCGCGATAGACCCAAGCTGAAACTCTTCTTTGGTTTCAACACCACTTAGGCCACGCCCGGTGTTTCCGCCCACTTCGGCGATGACATAGTCCAGAGGATTTCGACCATGTTCGTCCTCTAACTTTTGGGCAACTGCGTTGGTGGCGCGCTGCATCTCTCGCATCATCGCCATCGTGTCTGCGCGGGTGGCACCCGGTGACATGGCAAAGTTGCCCGACACCGACCCCCGCTCTGGCGAGTTGAAAAAGCGCCATTGCAGATCACCTTTGATAAAGGGCACGAATTGCATCATCAAGATCAGTACCGCACCGGCAAAAACCGGATAGCGCGCCCAGATAACGAACTGCATAACGCGCCGAAAGACAGTGCTTCGGAACCAGTTGAAGCCGCGATTCACGACCCGGCTTGGGATGTCGTACCAGTGCTGCTTGACCGAATGCGCGATAGAGTGGCTCATATGGTTGGGCAGGATCAAAAAGCATTCGATCAACGAGGCAAGCAGCACCACGATCACCGTAAAGGGAATATCCGCGATCAGATCGCCAAACCGCCCGCCGATGGACACCAGCCCGAAAAAGGCAATTACGGTCGTCAGCGTCGCAGAGAACACAGGTGCAAACATACGTCGCGCGGCATTCTCGGCGGCATTGACCGGATTTTCGCCAAGCCTTCGGGCGCGGAAATCGGCGTGTTCGCCGACCACAATCGCGTCATCCACGACGATCCCAAGTGTGATGATAAGCGCAAACAGAGAGATCATGTTAATGGTCAGGCCAAAGGCATACATCATCGCGATTGCAGCTGTCATCGACACGGGAATCCCGGCGGCCACCCAAAAAGCAGTACGGGCGTTCAGAAACAGAAACAGCAGCGCGACCACAAGGCCAAGCCCCATAAGACCGTTATCAATCAGAATGTTAAGTCGCCCGCTGATGGCCTCGGCGCGGGTGCGGATCAGATCGACGCTGACCCCGTCCGGCAAGGTTGCCTCTAGTGCGGCGGCCACCTCTTCGACCTGACGCTGGATCTTGATCGCATCACCCCGGTCAGAGCGATCCACCCGGATCGACATCGCCGGGTTTTCGCCAACGAAATAGGCACGATCCCGGTCCACTCCGCCAACAGTGACCTGCGCCACATCGCCAATGGTCAGCTTTGACCCATCAGGATTAGAGCGCAGCACGATCTTTGCAATCTGATCGGCGCTGGTTTTCGCAACCCCGGTGCGCACGCGCGCGTTGGCACCTGTGACGTCGCCTGCGGGATCAGCCTCTGCCTCTGCTGCGATGGCGTCAGCTATCTCGCGCATCGTGATGTCGTAGCGCACCAGCGACAGCGAGGGCACCTCGACGATGGTCTCGGGCGAGGCAACGCCACGAATGGTGGTGCGGGTGACCCCTTCGGCAAACAGACGCGTGACGAATTCATCGGCAAACCGGCCCAGCTGATCTGTGCCCACAGGCCCGGTGATGACCACATCGGTCACCCGGTCGCGCCATGTACCGCGCCGCACAACCGGGTCCTCGGCCTCTTCGGGCAGGTTGTTGACCGTATCCACGGCCGCCTGCACATCGTCAGCCGCCCGCGCCATGTCCCAACCGGGTTCGAATTCCAGCGTGATGCTGGCCCGACCTTCACGAGAGGTGCTTTCAGCGCTTTCAACCCCCTCGACAGACAGCACCGCCGGTTCGATCAGTTGCACAATCGCCAGATCGACGTCACTTGCCCCGGCCCCATCCCATGCGACACTGATCGAGACGTTGTCGATGATCACATCGGGAAAAAACTGTGCCCGCATTCGGGGGATGGCCGCGATGCCTGCGACAATCATCATCACCAGCAAAAGATTTGCTGCCGTGCGATGACGGGTGAAATAGCTTAGGACACCACCGACACGCTGAAATCGTTCAGCCATGATATCTCTCCTGTTCGCGGTTTTGGCGCGTCATTAACCGCCCATCCGGGCTTCGATCCGTTGGACCACTTGTTCAGACACTTCGGGTTCGGCCAATTGCGCCAGCACCCGCTTTTTCGCATCTTCCGGCATACGATTGTTGGCCTCGACAAAGGCGACCAGCTTGGCGCGGCGTTCCTGGGTCAGCGCGACCATGGCCGGTGCCTCGGGCACAGCCGCCACACCGGGCTGGATCGCGCGCACCTTGATGCCCGCCCCCAACAGGGGCGAGCGTTCCGCGACAATCATGCGCCCGCTCAAATCACGCGCGCGCACCAGAACACTGTCACCCTGACGGCGCAGGATCGAGACTTGAGCAACCTCCAGACGCTCGTCCTCGCCGACGATCAGCACGGAACTGTTTGAATCCACGGCCGTAGAGGGCAAAGCGGCAACAAAACGCAGCTCTGGTTCAGAGATCTGCACGGTCACAAAATCACCGGGGCGAAAGCCTTTGGCGTCTTGCAGGCGGGCAAATATCTGACGTCCGGTCTGCCCCTCACCGACAGAGGCGCCTTCGCGACTGATGACACCCTTCGAGGTCAGATCAACCCCCAGCACGTCCAGCGTCACATCGACATCGGCGCGGATCAGCGCGCCGTTTTCATCCAGCAAGCGCGCGTATTCCGTGGTCGAGACGCGGAATGCGACCTCTAACGCATCTGCGTCCACCAATTGCGCGATACGTTCGTTGTTCTGAACCAGCCCGCCCTGCACGACGCTCACACCACTGAGTGTGCCCGAAAACTCTGCGTAAAGGCTGGTTTCCTTCAACCGCCGCTCGGCTTCTGCCAGTGCGATACTGCGCCGCGACACACCGTTTTCCGCCTGCTCGACCCGCGCTTCGGCCTGCGCAAGGGCCTGTCTGCGCGACAGAACCGATTGCTGCGCGGATGCCTCTGCCAAGGCGGCAGATTCCACTGCATCCTCTGTGCCAAGGCCGCGGGTTTGCAATTGTTGCTGACGACTTAGCGCCTGCTGACGCAATCCTGCCTGTTTCAGAGCCGACCCGACGTCCTCGCGTGACAAACTGAGCGCCGCAACCGCCTCTCGTAGTTCGGCCTCGGCCTCTGACAAATCGGTCTTGGCCACATCAAGCGCGGATTGCGCGTCCGACGGGTCCACCTGCAACAGCAGATCACCGGCCTTGACCTGCCCGCCTTCTTCGAAACTATCCGCAAGATCGACAATTGTGCCTGCAGAGGTCGCGCGGACCTCTAGCGTGCGCCGACTGCGCAATTCGCCAAAACTGGTCATAACCGGCGTCACAGTGCCCGGCTGGAACTTCAGGACATTGACCGCAAAGACCCGTTCTCTTGATGGGCGCGATTGCGGTTCTTCAGCCCAGCTTTCCTTTAGCGCGCTATACACCGATTGCCCGGCATAGGCGAAAAGACCCAGCGTCACTGAAAACAAAAACAACCCAACCAGACTGCGTCGCAAAAACCGCATATTTAAAGGCCTTCTTTGGCTATGCACATGACTTAGAATTAGCGCTGCGCGCCCCGACGTCCAAGCTGCGCGCATCACATCTTTATATCATACGTGTGAGGCGTCTATTTCCGTCGCTCATTTTCGTCCAGACGCGGAAAAATCTCGACAAAATTGCACGGACGGTGGCGATAATCGAGTTGCTTGAGTAAAATCTCGTCCCACGCGTCCTTGCAGGCCCCCGGACTGCCGGGCAATGCGAATAAATATGTTCCCATTGCGACACCGCCTGTTGCACGGCTTTGTACCGCACTGGTGCCGATTTTTTGCATCGAGACGATGGTGAACACCGTACCAAAGGCATCGATTTCCTTTTCATACACATCCCTGTGCGCCTCGACACTGACGTCGCGGCCCGTCAGGCCGGTGCCCCCGGTGCTGATCACAACGTCAATCTGCGGGTCTTTGCACCATGCGCGCAGTTGCTCTGCGATCTCTGCGCGCTCATCGGCAAGAATCATGCGATCCGCCACCACATGCCCTGCCGCCTCGATCCGGTCTACAAGCGTTTGCCCCGACTTATCGTCAGCAAATGTGCGCGTATCGGACACCGTCAAGACCGCGATCCGCACAGGGATAAACTTGGCGCCTTCATCAATTCTGCTCATATCGTCCTCAATTTCGCCTGTAGCATCAATAAATCATGCCAGGCCTCGCGTTTGGCCTGTGGGTTGCGCAACAGATAGGCCGGGTGGAACATGGGCAACGCGGGACGGCCCAAGGTCTCGACCCAGGTGCCGTGCAACCGGGTGATCCCCTTGCGTCCCAACAAGGTCTGACACGAGACATTGCCCATCAGAATCAGAATATCCGGGTTCACCAGTTCCACATGCCGCGTCACGAACGGCAACATCATCGCCATTTCCTGTGGTTCTGGATCGCGGTTTTGCGGAGGTCGCCATGGCAGGATATTGGTGATGTAGATCGAATGTGCAGGTTCGGGGTTGCCCCGCCCCATCGCAATCGCCTCGAACATCCGGTCCAGCAATTGCCCCGCACGCCCCACAAAGGGCTTGCCCTGCACATCCTCGTCCCGCCCCGGCGCCTCGCCGATCACCATGACCCGCGCGGCCGGGTTGCCATCGCAAAAGACCAGATTGCGCGCGCCCAACTTTAGATCGCAATGCGGAAACGCCCCCAAGGCCGCGCGCAGCCCATCCAGATCCCGCGCGCAGGCAGCCGAGTGTTGCGCCACCGAAACCGGATCGACCTCTGGGACAGCAGGCGCAATCGGCGGCGCGACAGGTTTCGAGGGCCTCTGTTGAACCTGTGCGACGGGTTCCGGCCTCACAGCCGATCCGGGCACCGTCGCAGGCACGGTCGCAGGCGACTCATAGCGGTTCACAGGCACTTCCCCGATCGCCTCATCGACGCCCAGTTCCACCTGCCATTCCAGCAGGACTTTTGCCTGATAGTAATCCAATTCCATGGGCGGCACGCTATACAAGGACGCGACCAAGATAAATGCCTCGCGGATTGCCATGCTTGCCCTGACGCCGTGCGCTTTCTATAAGCGGGAAAACCGGACCGGGGGCTGCCACCATATGACGTTCCGCCAACACCATCTTTTGGGCATAGAGCCCCTGCACCCCACCGAAATCACGACGATTCTCGATCTGTCGGATCGTTACGTTGATCTGAACCGCCAATCGGTAAAACGCGCCGATACCTTGGCCGGTCTTACGCAAATCAACATGTTTTTCGAAAATTCCACCCGCACGCAGGCCTCTTTCGAGATCGCGGGCAAGCGACTTGGGGCGGATGTAATGAACATGTCCATGTCGTCCAGTTCCGTCAAAAAGGGCGAGACACTGATCGACACGGCCATGACCCTGAACGCGATGCACCCCGACCTGCTGGTGGTGCGTCACCCCCATTCCGGCGCCGTGAACCTGCTGGCCGAAAAGGTGAATTGCGCGGTCCTGAACGCGGGCGACGGGCGACACGAGCATCCCACACAGGCCCTGTTGGATGCATTGACGATTCGCCGCGCCAAAGGTCGGTTGCACCGGCTGAATATCGCGATCTGCGGTGACATCGCCCATTCCCGCGTGGCGCGTTCCAACATCCTGCTGCTGGGCAAGATGGAAAGCCGGATTCGCCTGATCGGTCCACCCACGCTGATCCCGGCTGGCGCGGCTGAATGGGGAGTCGAGGTCTATGACGACATGGCCGAGGGCCTGAAAGACGTTGATGTCGTGATGATGCTGCGCCTGCAAAAGGAACGCATGGATGGCGGGTTCATCCCATCCGAACGCGAATATTATCACCGCTTTGGCCTTGATCCACAAAAACTGGCCTACGCCAAGGCCGATGCCATCGTGATGCATCCGGGGCCGATGAATCGCGGTGTCGAAATCGACGGCACGCTGGCCGACGACATCAACCGCTCTGTCATTCAAGAGCAGGTGGAAATGGGCGTTGCCGTGCGTATGGCGGCGATGGATCTGCTCGCACAGAATATGCGCGCACGTCAGACAGAGAGGGCCTTATGAGCACGCAACAGATCGACAAGACCGACATGACCGTTCCTGCAGGATGGGAGGGCATTCTTGATCCGGGCGAAAAGATCCTGTGGCAGGGGCGGCCCGACGGTCAGGTTGCCTTTAAGATCGGCCATATCTTTACCTTTATCTTCGGTCTGTTTTTTGCAGGCTTCGCCGTGTTCTGGATGGTGATGGCCAGTCAGGCGGGCGGATTTTTCTGGATGTTCGGGCTGATCCATTTTGGTGTCGGCGTGTCGTTAAGCATTGGCCCCCCGTTTTACAGCGCATGGAAACGGCGGCACACATGGTACTCGCTGACCAACAAACGCGGTTTCATCGCCACGGACACGCCTTTCTTGCGGCGCAAGTTGGCAAGCTATCCGATCACCCCTGACACAGCGCTGGGGTATACGGCGGGCACCCCGGCCACGATCCATTTCGCACAAGAATCGCGTCGATCCAAGAACGGCACCTACCAAGTGGATATCGGGTTTGAACGGATCGACGGGGGCGAGACGGTCTATCGTCTGATGCGCGACATCCAGAGGGGCGCTTTGTGACCCTGCTGATCTGCGATGCGCATCTGATTGATCCAGAGGCCGGGACGGTCAGCACCGGTGCGCTTCGCATCCGTGATGGCGTGATTGTCGAGATCTTTGACGACCCACATCCGCCCGCCGATCGCGCTGAACAGCGCATCGACGCGGGCGGGCAGTTCCTTGCCCCCGGCATCGTCGATCTGGGGGTGAAAATCTGCGAGCCGGGCGAACGCCATAAGGAAAGCTTTCGCACCGCCGGTCTTGCCGCCGCCGCCGGGGGCGTCACCACGATGATCACCCGCCCTGACACGATGCCGGTGATCGACAGCCCCGAACAACTGGAATTTGTCACCCGCCGCGCGTCAGAAGCCGCCCCCGTCAATATCTATCCCATGGCCGCGCTCACCAAAGGCTTTCACGGGCGAGAGATGGTCGAGATCGGCTTTTTGCTGGACGCGGGCGCGGTGGCCTTCACCGATTGTGAAAGCGTTGTCACCGACACCAAAGTGTTCTCTCGGGCGCTAACCTATGCGCGCTCTTTAGGGGCGCTGGTCATCGCCCATCCGCAAGATCCCGGCCTGTCCGATGGGGCTGCGGCGACCAGCGGCAAATTCGCCTCGCTTCGGGGCTTGCCCGCCGTGTCCCCCATGGCAGAACGGCTGGGACTGGAACGCGACATGGCGATGGTCGAAATGACTGGCGTGCGCTATCATGCTGATAACCTCAGCACATCTGGCGCGTTGCGTGTGTTGAAGCGTGCCAAGGCAGACGGGCTGAACGTCACCGCAGGCGTCAACATTCATCACCTGACCTTGAACGAATTCGACGTGGGCGATTATCGCACCTTCTTCAAGATCAAGCCTCCCCTGCGATCCGAAGACGACCGCCTTGCCATGGTCGAGGCCGTCGCCTCTGGCCTGATCGACGTGATTTCCTCGATGCACACCCCGCAGGACGAAGAGAGCAAACGCCGTCCCTTTGAAGAGGCCGCCAGCGGTGCGGTCGCCTTGGAAACCCTGCTGCCCGCTGCGCTGCGCCTGTTTCATGCCGGGCAACTGACCCTGCCGCAGTTGTTTCGCGCAATGGCGTTCAACCCGGCAAAACGGCTGGGCCTGCCCGGTGGTCGGCTTGGGATCGGCGCGCCTGCGGATCTGGTGCTGTTCAACCCGAATACACCGTTCCTGCTGGACCGTTTCAAGCTGCACTCCAAATCCAAGAACACGCCGTTTGACGGGGCGCGAATGCAGGGTAAGGTCCTGAAAACATGGGTGTCCGGGACCGAGGTGTTTTCGGCGTGACGTCCTGCCTTGCAAGTTTTGACAGCATGGGAAAAACACTATGGCCCTCTTGATCATCGCGGCGCTTGCCTATCTGCTTGGCTCGGTTCCCTTCGGCATTGTCATGGCAAAGCTGTTAGGTCTGGGTGATCTGCGCCAGATCGGCTCTGGCAATATCGGTGCCACCAACGTGTTGCGCACCGGACACAGGCCCGCCGCTTTGCTGACCTTGATCGGGGACGCGGGCAAAGGGGCCGCCGCGGTTCTGATCGCCCGTTGGGCCGTGGGGGAAAGTGGAGCCGGGATCGCCGCATTGTTTGCGATGCTTGGTCATCTTTTCCCGCTTTTTCTTGGGTTCAAGGGAGGGAAAGGCGTTGCGACCTTCCTTGGCACGCTGCTTGCACTCAGCTTTCCCGTGGGGCTGGCCGCTTGCGCCACATGGGCGCTCACGGCTGCGTTTTTCCGGCTCAGTTCGCTGTCAGCGCTGGTCGCTGCCGGTCTCGCGCCCGTGTTCGCGATTTTCTTTTACCATTGGCACGGCGCAGTTCTTGTCGCGATCATGTCTGTGCTTATCTTCGTCAAGCACAGCGCCAATATCCAGCGCTTGCGTGACGGCAGTGAACCCAAAATTGGACAAAAGAAATGATCCGCATCGCTCTTTTCCTTCTTTTTACGGCCCTTCCTGCCACCGCGCAGGACATTGACGAAAAAGCCCCCGCGATCAAGGCGATCATGGATAGCGCAACTGCGGACTGCGTGAAAAACAGCGACCCGAGCGCGCCAAAGCCCTATCTGATCGTGCAACCTGCTGCGATCACATGGACCGATCTGGATGGCGGAGAAGAGCGTAACGATACGGTCATCGATTTCAATTATATCCTCTGCTCGAACACGTATTCGCTCTGGCACGGCAGTGGTGGCAGCTACATGCACTTTGTCCTGAACGGCGAGACCAGCGCCGCATGGAGCGGTGGCAATTGGCAAGTCATTGAAATGGGGGGCAAGCCCCTGATTCTGTTCGGTCGGCACGGCGGCTATTGCGACAGTTTTGGGGCGCGGGGCTGTGTTCAGGCCGTCGTTGCCGATGAGGAAGGCTTTTGGAGTGTGACCGAACCCTTGCCTTTAACGGATCAGTTCGACTGACAGATCTGGGTTTTCTGAACCAGTTCAGCGCGTTACCTGTCGGCACCTTCTATGCGGTATCAGCAGGACAACGCTATGTGGTCAGCCGCATACCGTTTGCACAGCAAAAATCATGGAAGCTGGTCGCAGAGGAATTGGGCGGCCGCGACTATATTAGCCTGAACCTCTATCTGCCCCGGTCCGGCGCATTACTGCGCCCTTGTGAAATGCCCGAACAAAAAGTCACCGACTTTGTGCTCGGGCTTTCGGTTCAATAGGAAAATTCGCTGTAAATCCGGGTCAGATCACCGTTCCACTCGCCATTGTACTTGTCCAACAACTCATCCGCAGGCGTTTTGCCGGTCTCAACCGAATCCTCTAGCGCATGCAGAAAGTGGCGTTCATCCTGAACCATACCACCCAGACCGGGCCGGGCGCGCGCCTTCAGCCCGCCGCGCGCGATATCCAGCACCTCTTTGGCCAGATCCAACATCTTGATATCGCCCACCTGCGCCTGCAATCCATCCACCGAGGCCGCAACGCGCAGCGCCTCGCGGGTTTCCGTGTCCCAAGCCTTGGCCAGATCCCACGCAGCATCCAGCGCCGTTTGATCATAGGTCAGCCCGACCCAAAGTGCCGGCAGCGCGCAAAGCCGACGCCATGGGCCACCATCCGCCCCACGCATTTCGATGAATTTCTTGAGCCGCGCCTCAGGAAAGGCCGTCGTCAGATGGTCAGCCCAATCAGACAGCGTTGGCGTTTCACCCGGCAAAGCGGGAAGTTTTCCAGCAAGAAAGTCTCTGAAAGATTGACCCAAGGCATTGATATACTTACCATCTCTATAGACGAAATACATCGGCACATCGAGCGCGTATTGCACATAAGCCTCAAAACCAAAGCCCTCGTCAAAGACGATCGGCAGCATACCTGTGCGGGCCGGGTCCATGTGACGCCACACGCGGCTACGCCATGATTTATGGCCGTTGGTCTTGCCCTCAAAGAACGGCGAATTGGCGAAAAGCGCGGTTGCGACGGGCTGCAAGGCAATGGCAACGCGCATTTTCTGGATCATATCCGGCTCTGACGAGAAATCCAGATTGACCTGCACCGTGCAGGTGCGCCGCATCATCGTTGTGCCAGTGGTGCCCACGCTTTGCATGTAATCATTCATCAGCGTGTAGCGCCCCTTGGGCATCAGGGGCATATCGTCATGCATCCAGATCGGCGCCGCGCCGAGGCCGATAAATCCGACGCCTATCTCATCCGCGATGTCCTTGACCTCGCGCAGGTGGGTGTTCACCTCGTCGCAGGTCTGGTGGATCGTTTCTAGAGGCGCACCAGACAGTTCCAACTGCCCGCCCGGTTCCAGAGAGATGTTCGCGCCATCCTTCACCAGACCGATCAGCATCCCGTTCTCGCGCACCTCGGCCCAATGATGCCGGTCGCGCAAGGCCTCTAACATCGCGTTTATTGACCGCGGGCCCTCGTAGGGCAGTGGTCGTAGAGTATCTTTACAGTAG
>CALGTJ010000596.1 GCA_937901435.1 uncultured Rhodobacter sp.
TCATGATAGTAGAACTCGGACATTTCGCCCTGATCCTCGCCTTCGTCGTTGCCATAGTGCAGGCGGTGGTCCCTCTCGTTGGTGCACACAACGGTTGACGCGGCTGGATGGCCGTTGGCGAACCTGCGGCCACAGCACAGTTCCTGTTGGTGACAGTGGCCTTTGCCGCGCTGACCTATGCCTTTGTAACGTCGGACTTTTCGCTGAGGCTTGTGGTGCTGAACTCGCACACAGACAAACCGATGCTGTATAAGGTCAGCGGCGTTTGGGGCAACCACGAAGGGTCCATGTTGCTTTGGGTGGTGATTCTGGCTCTGTTCGGGGCTTGTGCGGCATGGTTCGGCAACAACCTGCCGCCGTCGCTGCGCGCGCGGGTGCTTTCGGTTCAGGCATCCATCGGCGTGGCCTTTATCGCCTTTATCCTCTTTACCTCAAACCCCTTTGTGCGGCTGGATGTGCCGCCGATGAACGGCGAGGACCTGAACCCGCTGTTGCAGGACCCCGGCTTGGCCTTTCATCCGCCGTTTCTTTATCTTGGCTATGTGGGCCTTTCGATGTCCTTTTCCTTTGCCGTCGCCGCTCTGATCGAGGGCCGCGTGGATGCGGCTTGGGCGCGCTGGGTGCGGCCTTGGACGCTGGCGGCGTGGTTGTTCCTGACCATTGGCATCGCGCTCGGCTCTTGGTGGGCCTATTACGAGCTTGGCTGGGGCGGCTTCTGGTTCTGGGATCCCGTTGAAAACGCTAGCTTTATGCCTTGGCTTTTGGCCGCTGCCCTGTTGCACTCTGCCATCGTCGTGGAAAAGCGCGAGGCGCTCAAGGCCTGGACCGTGCTGCTGGCGATCCTTGCCTTCGGCTTCTCGCTGATCGGGGCATTTATCGTGCGCTCTGGCGTGTTGACCTCGGTTCATGCCTTCGCCAACGACCCCGAGCGGGGTGTGTTCATCCTTATCATCACCGGGGTTTTCATGGGGGGCGCGCTGACGCTTTATGCCTTCCGTGCCAGCGCGATGGAGGCCAAGGGCGTCTTTAGCACTGTCAGTCGCGAAAGCGCCTTGGTGGCCAATAATATCCTGCTGGCGGTGGCCTGTTTCGTGGTTTTCATCGGTACGATGTGGCCCCTGATTGCCGAATTGCTGTTTGATCGTAAGCTGTCCGTGGGCGCACCGTTCTTTGATGCCGCCTTTACACCCTTCATGGTCGCATTGGCCGTGATCCTGCCCCTCGGCTCTATGCTGCCTTGGAAACGGGCACAGTTGGGTCGCGCGATGCAGCCGCTTTGGGGGCTACTGGTCCTCGCCATTGTTGCGGGTTCGCTGATCTGGACGATTCAGACGGGCCGCTCGATGTTGGCGCCTTTGGGGATGGTACTGGTGGTCTGGCTTGTCGGCGGGGCCATCCTGGATGTCTGGATGCGCACCGGGCGCGTTGATCTGAAATCCAAGGTGCGCCGTTTTTGGAACCTGCCGCGCGCTGATTGGGGCAAGGCGGTGTCGCACTCTGGTCTGGGCATCACGATCTTTGGCATTGCCGCGCTAACCGCTTGGCAACAAGAGGATATTCGTGTCGCCCAAGTGGGTGAGACCTTTCCTGTCGGGGCGTATGAGGTCACGCTTAAGGACGTGGCCCGCTATCAGGGACCGAACTACAACGCCACCCGCGCCGAGATGGAAGTGTCGCGCAATGGGCGCGTGGTTGCCACTCTGTTCCCCGAAAAGCGCAACTATCCCGTGGCGCGGATGCCCACCACAGAGGCCGCCATCGACAATGGCTTTACCCGCGACCTCTATCTGGTGATCGGTGATCCGCAGGCGAATGGCGGTTGGGCTGTGAGGACCTACATCAAGCCCTTTGCGAACTGGATCTGGGCAGGTTGTATCATCATGGCCTTTGGCGGCATGCTGAGCCTGACAGACCGGCGGTTCCGTGTTGCCGCCGGTGCGCGCAAGACCGCGTCAGCGACCCCAGCGGTGCCAGCGGAATGAAGCGCCTGATCCTCATGTTATGCCTGTTTGCAGCTCCGGTCTGGGCTGTGCAACCGGATGAAGTGCTGGCCGATCCGGCTCTTGAACAGCGTGCGCGCGACCTCTCTCGCGAGTTGCGTTGTCTGGTGTGCCGCAACGAAAGCATCGACGAATCCCATGCGGATCTGGCCCGCGACCTGCGCCTTTTGGTGCGAGAGCGGATCACGGCAGGCGACACGAACGAAGAAGCGATGGCCTTTATCGTCGATCGCTACGGCGAATACGTGCTGCTGAAACCCAATGCGACCGGGTCAAACCTGCTGCTTTGGATTGCCGGGCCGCTTATGCTGCTGATTGCAGTGGGGGGCAGCGCGATTTACCTGCGCCGTCGCTCTGTCGGCACCGCCCCCGAAGGGCTAAGCGATGACGAACAGGCCCGTTTGTCCGAGTTGATGAAAGACGCGTGAGACAAAAGGGATCTGCGCCGGTATAAAATACCCGCGCCGCCTTTCCCTTGTTGCATCCGTCGCTATTCTACGCGAACCAAACCCAATTCAGGCCAAACACAGACGTCACGGAGACCCCGATGCAATACGAGACCATTCGCCTAAGCCTGCGTGACGATATCGCCGTGATCACCTTGAACCGCCCTGACAAAATGAACGCGCTGACCACACAGATGCGTGCCGAGCTGCTATATGCGGTGAAAGAGGGTGGAAAAGAGGGCCGGGTGCTGGTGCTCACGGGGGCAGGGCGCGCGTTTTGTTCTGGTCAGGATTTGGGCGACCGTGCCAACGCGGCCTCTGTTGATCTGGAACGGACCCTGCGGGACGAATACGAACCGCTGCTGAAGGCGATTTATGACTGTCCCGTGCCCACTATCTCGGCTGTGAACGGGCCGGCTGCTGGTGCAGGCGCAAATATCGCGCTGGCCGCTGACGTGGTGATTGCCTCAGAGCAGGCCATGTTTTTGCAGGCTTTCACGCGCATCGGATTGATCCCGGACGCCGGGGGCACCTATTGGATGCCGCGTCAGATGGGCTTTGCCAAAGCCATGGGGGCGGCCCTGTTCGCAGAGCCGATCACCGCGCGCCAAGCCGCTGATTGGGGTATGATCTGGGAGGCCGTGCCCGACGAAAACTTTGCCGATCACTGGTATGGCCGCGCCACCAAACTGGCGAAGGGGCCGACGCTGGCCTATGCGAATGCCAAAAAGGCCCTGCGCCAAAGCTACGACAATACACTGGATAAACAGCTGGAACTTGAGGCCTCGCTGCAAGGGGCTTGCGGAAAATCCCGTGATTTCCAAGAGGGCGTTCTGGCCTTCCTGGAAAAGCGCAAACCCAGCTTTGAGGGGCGATAACCGCCCCTCGGGATGATATGTGCCATGGCAAACTGGCCCTTTTGAACAAATCTTCGTAAAGATTCGCACGCGGGTGTCAGACCTCGCCGTTCGCGATCTGGTTGGCGAAATCGTGGTTCTTGTCCCGGTGTTCTGCCTCATCCGCGCGGATCACCAAAACCACATCACGCAGGCGCGCGTCATCGGGTAAGCTCCAGTATTCCTTGGCGATTTTTGGGGCAGGGACATTTTCGATCCGGCCTGCGTCGATCTCGGCAAGGTAGCTGGTATAGCTGACGACGGCTTCTTCCTCGAGGTATCCAACCAGCCTGTGTGCGGTCTTGGGCGCGAAGAGATAGAGGAAAAAGTAGAAGTTATAGAACAGCGCCTGTGTCAACATGATCACCAGCCGTTCGAATTTGCTCGGCTCTGCGATATGGATGAAGGTCATCAGGTGCATCCGCTCGTTGTCGGCCTCTTCGATCAGCTCTTTGATCCAGCCCTGATCATCGCGAATATGGCGGATCGCCTTGAGGTGTTGCAACAGTCCGCCCACCATCCCCGGAACGGCGGCCACGGTCTCAAGCACCACAGCCCGATGACCGTAGCGTCCGGAAAAAAACTTATCCGCAAAGAACCGCATGAATTTGACGGTGCGGAAGGCCACGCGATCAGACATGTCACGGGGCACGTGATGGACCCTGTCGAGATCGTGGGTCTGTTGCATTGAACTGTCTCCTTTATCTGTTCGCAATACAGATAGGATGCCGATCTCGGGTGTCCCTGCGACAGAACCGCCAGCTTGCAAGGTTTAGTCCGAGGGGCGGTCCAGTGTGAAATAGGCGCTGTCAGACCAGTCGCCCGCAATGCAAAATGTTCGAATTGCCGTGCCGGTTTGGGTAAAGCCGAGATGGGTCAGAATCGCCTCTGATGCCGTGTTGCGCGGATCAATATCGGCTGTGATATGGGGCACATCGGTTGTGTCCCACATGTGCTGGATCACGGCGCGCCCGGCCTCTGACGCCAGACCTTTGCGCCAATGGTCCGGGTGCAGGATAAACCCGATTTCCGTTCCTTCATGGATGCCGCAGGTGCCCACGACGGCGCCACCATACTCGACCACGAAATACTGGCGTGGGCCGGGACGCATAAGCTCTTGGAGCAGAGGTTTGATGTCGTCGATGGTGCCGAGAGGAGGATAGGACCAATAGCGCATGGCGCGCGGATCGCTGTAGATCGCAAAAAGCGGCGCAAGATCGCTGTCTTGCGCCGCCCTTAGAATCAGTCGTTCAGTGGTCAGCCGTGTCATAGGCGCCTCATGGCCTTATCGCTTTTCGACATCCACATAGTCGCGCAGGGTTTCGCCCTGATACAATTGACGCGGACGGCCGATCTTCAACTGTGGATCGTCAAGCTGTTCTTTCCACTGGGAAATCCAGCCCACTGTCCGGGCCACCGCAAAGATCGGCGTGAACATGGATGTGGGAAAGCCCATCGCTTCGAGGATGATGCCCGAATAGAAATCCGCGTTCGGGAACAGCTTTTTCTCGGCAAAGTAGGGATCTGCCAGGGCGGCGGCCTCAAGCTCTTTGGCGACCTGCAGGATCGGCTTGTTGTCCACGCCCAGCAGATCGAGAACCTCGTCTGCCGATTGCTTCATCACCGTCGCGCGCGGGTCGAAGTTCTTGTAGACCCGGTGACCAAAACCCATCAGGCGGAACGGATCGTCCTTGTCTTTCGCGCGGGCGATGAATTCGGGGATGCGATCCGGCGTGCCGATCTCGTTCAGCATTTCCAGACAGGCCTGGTTTGCGCCGCCGTGCGCGGGGCCCCAGAGGCAGGCGATGCCGGCCGCGATACAGGCGAACGGGTTCGCACCCGACGAAGAGGCCAGACGCACAGTCGAGGTCGAGGCGTTCTGCTCGTGGTCCGCGTGCAGGGTGAAAATCCGGTCCATCGCGCGGGCGAGGATCGGGTTCACCTCGTAATTTTCGCAGGGCACGGAAAAACACATGCTGAGGAAATTCGCCGCATAATCCAGATTGTTGCTTGGATACACAAAAGGCTGGCCGATGGTGTATTTATAGGCCCAGGCGGCAATCGTCGGCATCTTTGCAATCAGGCGGATCGAGGCGACCTCGCGCTGCCAAGGGTCGGTGATATCGGTGCTGTCGTGATAAAACGCGGACATTGCGCCCACCACGCCAACCATGACAGCCATCGGATGCGCGTCGCGACGAAAACCGCGGAACAGAAACTGCATCTGTTCGTGCAGCATGGTGTGATTGGTGACCCGGCTTTCGAAATCTTCCAGCTCGGCACCGCTTGGCAAATCGCCGTACAGCAGCAAATAGCAGACCTCCAGAAAATGGCTTTTGGCGGCGAGTTGGTCAATGGGATAGCCGCGATGCAGCAAAACGCCTTCTTCGCCATCAATAAAGGTGATGGTGGAATCGCAGGCCGCCGTCGAGGTGAAGCCCGGATCATAGGTAAACACGCCAGCTTGGGCATAAAGCTTGCGGATATCGATGACATCGGGCCCGGCAGTGGGCGAATAGATCGGCAACTCGATCACTTTGTCGTCGAACGTCAGAGTCGCGTTTTTAGTGCTGTCAGCCATCATTATTCCTTTTCTACAGCGACTTAACCCAGACGCTGGGTCAGCCGGGGTATTATGCCCGCGTGCATTACGCGGTCGTCGCGTCCTTTAGTCTCAGAATGGTCTCTTCGCGGCCAATGACAAGCATCATGTCAAAGACGCTCGGAGAGACGGTGCGCCCGGCAAGAGCGGCACGAAGAGGTTGCGCCAGCTTGCCCAGTTTGGTCTCATTTGCCTCGGCCACCTCTGTCACAACCTGTTCCAAAGTGTCGCGGTTCCAGCTAGCATTTTGCAACTGCGGCGTCAATTGACCCAGTATACCACGGGATACATCATCCAGCGATTTCGCCGCTTTCTCGTCAGGTACAAAGGGCCGGGAACCAAGGACAAAATGCGCTTTTTCAAGCAGATCCGGAAACAGTTTTGCCCGGTCCTTGAGGCAATACATCGCCCGCAACAAGCCATCTTTTTGAGCATCTTTAAGATCGGGAAGCCCGGCCGCCGCCAGATAGGCCTCTATTTCTGCAACAAGGTCAGCATCATGGCTGACAGCAATGTGCTGGCTTGACAGATTCTCCAGCTTTTTGGTGTCAAACCGCGCGGCGGATTTGCCGACTCCATCCAGATCGAACCAGTTGAGCGCCTCCGCATCAGTGAAGAATTCGTCATCCCCATGGCTCCACCCCAATCGGGTCAGATAGTTGCGCATGGCGGCTGCCGGATATCCCATGGCCTGATACTCCTCGACCCCGGTGGCGCCGTGGCGTTTGGACAGTTTCTTGCCATCCGCGCCATGGATCAGCGGGATATGCGCCCAGACCGGCACATCCCACCCCATAGCGTCATAAACAACCATTTGGCGCGCGGCATTGGTCAGGTGGTCGTCTCCTCGAATGACATGGGTGACGCCCATGTCGTGATCGTCGACCACAACGGCCAACATATAGGTAGGCGTACCGTCAGAACGTAAACAAATCATATCATCCAGCTGATCATTTCCGATGGTCACATCGCCCTGGACCCGGTCGTGAATGACAGTCTGCCCCGCCAGTGGGGCCTTGACGCGGATCACGAAAGGCGCGTCCGGGTGATCGCCTTCTGGCACATCGCGCCACGGCGAGCGGAACAGCGTCGATTTGCCCTCTGCCTTGGCGGCCTCGCGAAAGGTAGCGATTTCGTCCTGCGTGGAGTAGCATTTATAGGCCTTGCCGCGCGCCAGCATCTCGTGCGCCACCTCGGCGTGACGGGCGACACCTGCGGCCTGACTGACCGCCTCACCGTCCCAATCCAGCCCCAGCCATGTCATCCCGCGATAGATCGCCTGTGTCGCCTCGGGGGTCGAGCGCGCGCGATCCGTGTCCTCGATCCGCAATAGAAACTTGCCCCCCCGGCCACGGGCATAAAGCCAATTGAACAAGGCGGTGCGGGCGGTGCCGATATGCATGTAGCCCGTCGGGGACGGGGCGATACGGGTAACAACGGGCGTGTCGGCCATAAGAATTTAACCTTTTGGAAACCATGAAGAGGTAGCGTTATCTGCGGTCTATTCAATCAGATGCGAGAGGACAAGTGTGGCACGACATACCTCGCCTCTCGACGCGATCGAGGCGCAGCGCGGGCATCTTTTCGTTTGGGTGCCTGTCTTTTTGGCGTTTGGCATCGGCATCTACTTTGCCCTGCGGTTCGAGCCGGGTCTGACCGCCTATCTTGGCCTTGGGGCCGCCGTGCTGGCCCTTGTTGCGCTAAGCCGCGTCGCGCCAGAGCGGCTTTTCCCGCCGTTGATGGCTGTGACGCTTATCCTTGCAGGCGTTTGTATCGCGGGGGCGCGCACGCATTTTGTGGCGGGGCCGATCCTTGGGTTTCGCTATTATGGCCCGATTGAAGGGCGGATCATCACCATCGACCGCTCTGTCTCGGATAAACTGCGCCTGACGCTGGATCAGGTGCGCCTTGAGCGTATGTCACCAGCGCGCACTCCGCTCCGCGTGCGCGTGTCGTTGCATGGGCAGCAGGGCTATATCATCCCCGAACCGGGCCTGCGGATCATGTTGACCGGGCATCTTTCGCCCCCCAACGGGCCCGTCGAGCCGGGCGGTTTCGATTTTCGCCGGATGGCGTGGTTCAATCAACTCGGCGCGTTGGGCTATACGCGTTCTCCGGTCCTGCGGCTGGCCCCGGCGCAAGAGGGGGCGGCGGGGCTTTGGATACACCGTTTGCGGATGAAAATATCAGCCGCCGTGCAAGACGCCCTTCCCGGAGAGGCCGGGGCCTTTGCTGCCGCGATCACCACCGGGGACAGATCCGGCATCAGCCGCGAGACAACCGAGGCCTTGCGCGGCTCTAACCTGTCGCATTTGCTGGCGATCTCCAGCCTTCATATGGGGCTGCTGATGGGTTTTGTGCTGGCCTCGATGCGCCTCATCCTGGTCCTTGTTCCTTGGGTCGGCTTGCGCGTGCCGGTCAAAAAAGTCGCCGCAGTGACCGCTCTGGTCGCAGGCGCTTTCTACTATTTGCTGTCGGGCGGGAATGTGGCGACAGAGCGGGCCTTTATCATGGTCTGGGTCATGTTCGTCGCAATCCTCTTTGACCGGCGGGCCATCACCCTGCGCGCCGTGGCTATCGCGGCCATTCTCGTGCTGGGCTTGCGCCCGGAAACCCTGACACAGCCCGGATTCCAGATGTCTTTTGCCGCCACCACGGCCCTTGTCGCGGTGTTTGGGGCGATGCGCGACTGGACCGGATGGCGCGGCCCCAAACTGCTGCGACCGGTCTTTGCGGTGGTGATTTCCTCGGCGGTGGCGGGGCTTGCCACAGCGCCGGTCGCCGCCGCTCATTTCAACCGAATCGCGGACTACGGCCTGCTGGCCAATCTTTTGTCGGTTCCGCTGATGGGCAGTATCGTCATGCCCTTCGCGGTGCTGACGGCGGTGCTGGCCCCTTTTGGCCTGAGTTGGATCGGCCTTTCAGTCATGCGCCCGGCGATCGAGTGGATCCTTGCCGTCGCGGCTTGGGTGTCCGGGCTCGACGGGGCGGTGACCCATGTGATGACGCCGCCTGCACTGGTCTTGCCGCTGTTCGCATGCGGGATGCTGGTCCTGATCCTGTGGCAGGGGCGCTTGCGGTTCGCGGGCCTCGCGCCCGCGGTTCTGGCCTTTGTGCTCTGGTCACAGGCCGACCGACCGCCCGTTCTGATCGCAGAATCCGGCGCGATGATGGGGGTGATGACGCAACAGGGGCGCGCCCTGTCAAAGCCGCGCGGGGACGGCTTTACGGCGATGAGCTGGCTCGAAAATGATGGCGACGGACAGGACCAGACCGGGGCTGCGATGCGCCCCGGTTGGGGCGGCGTTGATGGTACGAAATCCTTTGTTCTCAATGGGCTGACCATCGTACACCTCAGTGGCCGAGGGGCAGAGGCGCGGATCGCAGACACTTGCCGCACCGCCGCATTGGTGGTCATCGCCAAGGACGTCGCCGAGGAGGCCGATTGTCCTGTCTATGACATCAAGAAACTGCGCAGCAGCGGGTCTTTGGCTGTGTCAGCACAAGATACCGGGCTGCGGTTGGTTGGGGCAAAAGAGTTTAGCGGCACGCGGCTTTGGTCCGGCGCCAACTAAGGCTTGCGCTTAACTTGCGCTTAATAGGTGCGGATCAACCCGACCAGACGCCCCTGAACCTGCACCTGATCGTCGGAAAAGAACCGTGTCGGATAGGCCGAGTTTGCCGCCTCCAGCGCGATAGAGGATCCTTTGCGGCGAAAGCGTTTAAGTGTTGCCTCGTGCCCGTCGACCAGCGCCACGACGATATCGCCGTTGTCGGCCGTGGTGGTTTCGCGGATCACCACCACATCGCCGTCGTTGATCCCGGCATCGATCATGGAATCGCCTTTGACTTCAAGTGCATAGTGGTGCCCCTTGCCGGATAGCATCCCCCCGGGAACCGCCACGCTGGCCTGCACGTGGCTGATCGCCTCAATCGGAACACCCGCTGCAATGCGTCCCATCAAAGGCACGTCCAGCGCGCCATTGCTTTGCACATCCATAGCATCCGACGGCGGGTCGCGACGGTCGCCTTCGATCACGGTCGGGGTAAACCCGGTTTTGCGGCCCAGAGAGTCCGGCAATTTCACGATCTCAATGGCACGGGCGCGATGGGCGAGCCGGCGAATAAATCCGCGTTCTTCCAAGGCGGTGATCAGCCGGTGTATCCCCGACTTTGACCGCAGATCCAGCGCCTCTTTCATTTCGTCAAACGACGGAGGCACCCCGTCGCGCGCCAGTCTTTTGTTGATAAAATCTAGTAATTCCAACTGCTTCTTCGTCAGCATAGCATTAACCCTGTTTCAGCCGTGCACCGGATCACGCCCAATGCGTTCAGGTAATGTTCTACGCACGTTCACCTTTCGTGTCAACAATCACGAGGGCAACAGAATAAATTCTACCATTTCACCGATCTCACGCGGCCCATCGTTTGGGGGACGTATCAGCAAGGCATCTGATTGCGCGAGGACTGATAGCAATGCGCTGTCCTGCCGGTCCAAAGGGGCTATCGCGTCCTGAGTTAATCTGGCACGCATGTAATGCTCGCGCGGCCCATTCTTTGCCAGCGGCGCAGACAGAACTCTGGTTTGGCGCACCAGAGGCTCGGCCCCAAGTCCGAGCATGGCGCGAATAAGCGGCAGGATAAAGATCGCACCGCAAACCATTGATGACACGGGGTTTCCGGGCAATCCAACCATGGCAGACTGACCGATCCGACCGGCCATCAAAGGTTTGCCCGGCCGCATGGCGACCCGATAGAAAGCACGTTCCATGCCAAGGTCTTGGGCGACAGGGGCCACCAGATCGTGATCGCCAACAGAGGCCCCTCCGATGGTCACAATCAGGTCCGCGTCTGCCGCCAGGGCAAAGGCGACCCGCAGTGAGGCCGCCGAGTCGCGTGCAATCGGCAGCATCCTGACCTCGGCCCCGGCCGCGGCGAACATTGCGCGCAATCCAAAGGTGTTAGAGGCAATGATCTGGTCAGCGTTCGGGGTCTCGCCCGGCATCACCAGTTCATCGCCTGTGGCGATCAATGCAACGACGGGTCGGCGTGCAACCGGCACCTCAGAGATATTCATCGCGGCCATCAACGCGAGATCTGCAGAGCCCAGAAGGCGCGGGGCTGTGATCTGGTCACCTTTTCGAAAATCAGCCCCTGCTGCGCGAATATATGGTTTGGTATCAATGCCTTCAGTGAGGGTGATCTGATCTTTGACCCGATTAACATCCTCTTGAATAACAATGCGATCAACCCCATCCGGCACCGGGGCCCCGGTGAAGATACGAACGGCCTCTTCGGGTCCAACCGCGCCGGAAAACCCATGTCCAGCGGCAGATTCACCGATAACCTTGAACATTGCGCCGGGGCGCACATGCGTGGTATGAACGGCATATCCATCCATCGCAGATGCGGCGAAAGGGGGCTGGTCCCGCGTTGCCTGGACGGGGGAGATCAGTATCCTGCCGGATGCGCGATTAAGTTGCACATGTTCAACAATTGCGGGCCGGGCTAGTGTTAAGATCTTGTTAAGAGCTTCGTCGACGCTGATCAATTTCACATTCACTTTGCTTCATAACGACCTGATTTTCCGCCATCTTTCAGAATCAAGCGAATGTCTGTGATCTCCATGGACTTTTCCACAGCCTTGACCATATCGTACACTGTGAGAGCAGCGACAGACACGGCCGAGAGTGCCTCCATCTCGACACCAGTTTGTCCGGTGGTCTTGACGGTCGCCTCGATCCGTATCCCCGGCAAGGCAGGGTCAGGGGTCAGATCTAGCGAAACCTTGGTGACAGGAAGCGGGTGACACAGGGGGATAAGGTCAGAGGTTTTCTTGGCCCCCATGATGCCCGCCAGTCGCGCAACGCCAAGGACATCCCCCTTTTTGGCGCGGCCTTCTGTAATCATTTCAAGGGTTTCAAGCCCCATTTTCACGGACCCAGCTGCCACGGCCACGCGCGATGTGACAGGTTTTTCAGAGACGTCCACCATATGTGCGTCGCCCTTGGCGTCGAAATGTGTGAGACCGGACATCACGCTGCCCCCGCGACAGGATCGGCAAGTATTCTGCGGGTTGCCTGTTCGACATCCGTTTGCCGCATTAGGCTTTCCCCGATCAGGAACACACGGGCGCCATAAGCGGCCATATCCGCAAGATCTTGTGGCGTGTCAAGGCCAGACTCGCAGACCAGCAATCGGTCGGAGGGTACGCTCTTTGAGAGTTCGCGTGTTACATTAAGACTGGTCTTGAACGTCTTGAGATTACGGTTGTTTATGCCAATCAGAGATGATTTCAAAGCCAAGGCGCGGTCCAGCTCTTCTGCGTCATGGACCTCTATGAGAACGTCCATACCCCACCCAAATGCAGCGTCTTCAAGCTCTGCGGCCTGGGCGTCAGACACGCTTGCCATGATGATCAAAATGCAATCACCGTGCAGCGCGCGTGCCTCTGCAACTTGATAGGGGTCGTACATGAAATCTTTACGCAATGCGGGCAATGATACGGCACTGCGCGCGGCGGTCAAATAATCATCAGACCCTTGAAAGGACGGTGTATCGGTTAACACACTCAAACATGTCGCTCCACCGGACTCATAGGCTTTGGCAAGATGGGGCGGGTCAAAATCGGCGCGGATCAACCCTTTTGACGGGCTGGCCTTTTTGATTTCGGCGATCAATCCGTAGCCGTGCTTTGAGGCGTCACGCAGAGCTTTGGCAAAGCCGCGAGGGGGCGGGGCTTGTTTTGCGAGGGCCTCTACCTCTGCGATCGGGTGTGCCGCCTTGCATGCGGCCACATGGTCAAGTTTATAGGCCTTGATCCGGTCCAGAACGGTTTGCGTCATTTTGCCTCCGATGTGACTTTGGCGAGGGCTTGCACTTTTGCAAGGGCCGCACCGCTGTCGATACTATGAGCTGCGTTTTCAACGCCCTCTGTCAGACTGCCGACCTTATCGGCCACCAGCAAGGCAGCGGCGGCATTCAGCAATACTGCGTCCCGGTATGCCCCTTGTTCTCCTTGCAGGAGCGCAAGAAAGGCCTTGCCGTTTTCAACGGGCGTTCCGCCCAGAATGGCCTCGAAAGGATGCACGGGCAGGCCGGCATCCTCGGGTGAGATCTCTAACTCGGTGATGGCGTCACCGTCCAAAGCCGCGATCCAGGACGGCCCTGCGATCGACAATTCATCGGTGCCATCAGAGCCATGCACCAGCCACGCCTTTTCTGATCCCAGCGCCTGAAGGGTCTCTGCCATCGGACGGAGCAAGGCGCGGGAAAACGCTCCGGTTAACTGGCGCTTGACACCTGCCGGATTGGTGAGCGGGCCGAGGATGTTAAAAATGGTCCGTGTCCCAAGTTCGGCGCGCACCGGGCCAACATGGGCCATGGCAGGATGGTGCATCGGTGCCATCATAAAGCAGATACCAACAGTTTCCAGAGCCTTTTCAACGGCTTGCGCGCCGATCATCACGTTGATTCCCATCTGGCCAAGCGCATCCGCAGAGCCCGATCTGGAACTGAGATTGCGATTGCCGTGTTTGGCCACCACCACGCCGGCCCCGGCCACGACAAAGGCGGTGGCGGTCGAAATGTTCAGCGTCCCTTTGCCATCGCCCCCCGTGCCGACGATATCCATCGCGCCCTCGGGGGCCTTGACCTTGTGACATTTGGCACGCATCACGGCGGCGGCAGCGGCGTATTCCTCGACGGTTTCGCCGCGCGCCCGCAGCGCCATCAGCAGGCCACCGATCTGACTTGGGGTCGCCTCTCCGTTGAAGAGGATTTCAAAGGCGGTCTCGGCATTGGCGCGGGTCAAAGGATGGTCTGCCGCCGCGCCGATCAGGGATTTAAGCGCCTCGCTCATGCGGGCACCGGTACGATATCCAAAAAGTTTTTCAATAGCTTATGCCCATGTTGAGTGGCGATGGATTCCGGATGAAACTGCACGCCGTGGATCGGCAAATCGCGGTGTTGCAGCCCCATGATCGTACCATTCTCAAGCGCTGCTGTGACGTCAAGACAGTCTGGCAGGCTGTCCCGTTCGACGATCAGCGAATGATATCTCGTGGCCTCAAAGGGCGAGGCCAGACCGGCAAAAAGGCCCTGACCTGAATGATGCATCGCACCCAGTTTGCCATGCACGATCTCGTCCGCTCGCACCACTTTGCCGCCAAAGGCCTGACCGATGGTCTGATGGCCCAAACACACGCCCATCAAGGGGATGCGCGCCGCGGCCGCCGCGTTGACAAGGCCAAGGCAGATCCCGGCCTGATCCGGATCGCAAGGACCGGGCGACAACAGGATTGCATCGGGGCGCAGCGCCATCGCCTGCGCGACATCCAGCGCATCATTTCGGTGAATCACGACTTCGGCCCCCAACTCGCCAAGATAATGCGCAAGGTTGTAGGTGAAGCTGTCGTAGTTATCTATTAAAAGCAGCACGTCGGCGTCTCTTTGCGAAGGGGGGTGCCCCCGGATTTCCATCGCGCTATACATGCCCAGAGGCAGAGGCGGTGGTCAAGGCGTCTGCCGGAATCAAAGACCCTGTGGTGCATGGGGGGAGCAGGCAAAATGATACGTGGTTTACTTAGCGGGCTGATTTTGGGCGGGTTTGTTGCCGGGGGTACGCTTGTCGTGGCCTCCCGCACGTTGGATCGGCAGGATCTTGCCTTACCGGCCCCAGAGACGGCCGCAGTTGCGGTTCCCGCCGGATCAGAGTTCAATGCTCCGCGCAGCGAAAGTGTTCCGATCCTTCCGCGCACAGAAGGGCGTCCGGCGGGGGCGGCTACGCCGCTTGTGACACAATCAGACGGGGGGGCCGATCCGCTGCCCGATACGGATCCCGCCCAGACGCCCATCACCGGAGCGGCAGAGGCGGAACTGGACGTGCCGTCGAGTGGGGCCATCGCGGATATCACCGTTGCGGGCAACGACGACGGGCCCAGCACCAGCGCGGTTGTCCTGCCAAACCAGCCGGGGCTGGACGCCTCGCCGAACGCATTAGAGCCGCTTGACCCAGTGCAAGGCGCAGAGGCAGTGTCCGAGGCTTTGCCCGCGCCCTCGGGCGAGGTGGCCCCGGTTGTGGTGGAAAACGCCCCTGATATTGATGTGGAAACGACTGCCTTGGCCGCGCCCGACCAGCCAAGCGCCGAGACCAACCCGATAACAGATGCCCCCGCACCTGTGCCGGATACAGGTGGCGCGCCAGAGCGGATCGTCACGCCTGTCGCTCCGCTTGAGACGGTGCGCCCGTCGGTTCCAGAAGCGCCGCAAGGCTTTGGCGTCGCGGTGCCCGAGATTGAACAGTTTTCACCCGGCGAGGTTGCTGACGGCTTGCCGCGCATCGGGGCCGAGGCGGTCGTTCCGAGCACTGTCGTGCTTGAACCGGCCCTTGTGCGCTACGCGGTGCCTTTTACGTCGGATAGTGATATCCCCTTGATGTCATTGGTATTAATTGACGATGGATCGCTGGATCCGGCGGCTTTGACGGGCTTTCCAGTGCCGCTGACGATCGCAATTGACCCGCTCACACCCGGCGCAGGCGCGCGGATGGCCGAATTGCGTGGCGCAGGCGTCGAGATCGTCGTGCTGACGCCGGTTCCGGCAGGGGCTACCCCGGCGGATGTGGAAATTACCTTTCAGGCCTTTTTGGATGCGGTGCCCCAAGCGGTCGCGGTCATGGATTTGCCAGAGGCTGTCTTGCAGGAAAGCCGCCCGCGCGCATCGCAGGTGGTGGAAATCCTCGCTGACACAGGACACGGGATGCTCACATACGATCGCGGTTTGAATTCTGGATTGCAGATCGCGGCGGGCAGAGGGGTCAAGGCGACGACGGTGTTTCGCGTCTTTGATGACGGGGACAGAGATACCGCAGCGATCAAGCGGTTTATGGATCAGGGCGCGTTCCGGGCCGGGCAGGCAGGACCTGTCGTTCTGGTCGGTCAGGCGCGCCCAGAGACTTTGGTGGCGATCACGGAATGGTCGCTCGGCAATCGCGCCGCGACGGTGTCCCTTGCTCCCGTGTCCGCCGTCCTACAAGCCCAATAATTGGGTTAAATGTTCGAATAGTGGCGTTCGAAAAGTGACATGTAATTAAAATCATTCAAGAAATTCCTATTAAGAATTCCTGAATTGTTCGATTTGTGAAAGCCAAGTTCAGCGATTTCCATCGCGGACAAAACGTCCGGCCTCTAAAGCCGCCATGCGAATTGCCTTGGACTTGTTCACCGTTTCCTCGAATTCGGCCTGTGGATCACTGTCATAGACAACGCCGCCGCCCGCCTGAATATACAGCTTTTCGTCTTTCACCACGGCGGTGCGCAGGGCGATGCACATGTCCATGTCGCCCCCCGCACTGAAATAGCCGACACCGCCGCCATAGACACCGCGCTTTTCGGGTTCCAACTCGTCGATGATCTCCATCGCGCGCACCTTTGGGGCACCGGAGACAGTGCCAGCAGGCAGGCCGGCAAGCAGGGCGGACAGCGCGTCTTGGTCGTCTGCCAGTTCGCCCACCACATTGGACACAATGTGCATCACGTGGCTGTAGCGTTCGATGATGAACTTTCCGGTTGGGCGCACGCTGCCGACCTTGCTGACCTTGGCCGTGTCATTGCGCCCAAGGTCCAAAAGCATCAAATGCTCGGCACATTCCTTTGGATCGGCCAGCAGATCCTCTTCATAGGCGCGGTCCTCTTC